>CAXAGK010000361.1:0-4532 GCA_963968305.1 uncultured Rickettsiales bacterium
ATCGGCGACCTGGGCTTCATCTATCCTATCGGACGCGGCACTGGGCCTGTTTTGGTCGCCGGATTGTCGGCGCTCGTGATCAGCGAAGTCCTTAACGCGGCGCAGTTCGCCGGGGTCGGAGTTATTTGTCTCGGGCTATTCATTCTGGCCCTCCGCGGCCGCAAGGGCGGAGGATCGCGCGGGTTTCTTTTCGCCTTGCTGATCGGTGCCACGATCGCCGGCTATAGTCTTACTGACGGGATTGGCGTGCGCGTCGCCACGACGCCGCTCTCAAATATACCGTGGTTGATCTTCGTTCAGGCAATCCCATTCTCGCTATTCGTCCTATGGCGCCGACATGGCTGTATCCCAGCGATCGCGCGCGGCCATGGAAAAACATTTTAGATCGGCGGGCTCTTTGTCGGCGCCTCTTACGGCATGGCGATGTGGGCGTTTGGCCAGGAGCAGGTGGCCGTCGTGATGACGTTGCGGGAGACGGTGGTTATTTTTGGCACGATCATTGGCGCCTTCGTGTTCAAGGAAGCCTATGGACGTCGGCGCATTTTCGCCTCTCTATTGATTGCTACAGGCGCGATTTTTTTAAACGTCTACGGATGATTTCTTTTCCTTCGTTTATGCAACCGGACACGATATAAACACGGCCATGACAAAACCTTCCAGACCATGGCTCAAACCTGTTGTTGATTACGTACCGCTCGCAATTTTTCTGCTGACCTATTGGCAGATGGGACTCTATGCCGCGACCGCCGCGTTGATGGTAGCGGTCACCATCGGCATTTCTTTGTCCTATACGCTGGAGCGGACAGTACCGATCATGCCGCTTGTCACGGGCGGATTGGTGATGGTCTTCGGTGGCCTGACCCTGGCACTGGACGATGAGCGCTTCATCAAGATGAAGCCGACCATCGTGCAAGCTTTGTTCGCCATTATCATGTTTGGCGGATTGATCTTGAATAAGCCGGTCCTCAAGCCACTGTTCGGTAAAGCCTGGCAATTGCGCGACGAAGGTTGGCGTATACTCACCCTTCGCTTCGGCATCTTCTTTATCGTCGCGGGCGCGTTAAACGAAGTTGTCTGGCGGACACAGACCACCGATGTTTGGGTCAGTTTCAAGGTGTTCGGCCTGATGGGCCTTACCTTCATATTCATTATGAGCCAAGTGCCAATGATACAGCGCTATCATATTCCTGAAGGAGATGGTGACGCCTCGGCCGACTAAACTAGGCTAACACTAATATATTCAACAGCGATCCACGCGGCGGCGGTGAGTCGGACGCTAGTAGGGATTCGCCATCGCGCTCCTGCGGCTCAGCAATTGACACAGGCGCTTCGGGCTTATCTTCTGGAACAGAATCTTGGCGGCGCGCTTCCGGCGCCGGTCGTGACGGTGCCGGTGTGGGTCCAATTCGGGGACCTATACTCGAAGAAGAATCAACCATTGTTTGGCATTCCCGCTATTACATCTTCACCCAATATGACAGCGCAACCTGACGAAATGGTTAATCGGTGAGCGCCGCCACGCCGGGCAATTCCCGCCCTTCGAGCCATTCGAGAAAGGCACCGCCCGCAGTCGAGACATAGGTAAACCCGTCAATCGCGTCGGCACCGGCCAGCGCGGCTACTGTATCCCCGCCGCCGGCGACCGAGACCAGCGTGCCGGCCGCTGTCAGCTCCGCCGCGCGCCCTGCGACTGAATTGGTGCCCACATTAAACGGTGGCACTTCGAACGCGCCAAGTGGGCCGTTCCACAACAAAGTGCCGCAGTCGGCCAAATGCATGTTTAACGCCGCCACAGAATCGGGTCCCACATCGAGGATCATGCGGTCTGAAGGCACCGCCGCTATGGGCACTGTCTCCGTTGCAACACCTTCTTCCAGCGCCGAGGCAATGACCACGTCGCTTGGCAGAACGATCCGGCATCCGGCCTCATCCGCCCGTGCAATGATTTCAAGCGCGGTATTCGCAAGGTCGGCCTCGCAGAGGCTGGCGCCCACGTCGGTTCCGAGCGCAAACAAAAATGTATTGGCCATGCCGCCGCCGATAATCAGCGAATCCACCTTATCCAATAGGTGCCCAAGGACGGTGAGTTTTGAAGAGACCTTGGCGCCGCCGACCAGCGCCGCCACGGGTTTGCGCGGTGTCTCTAGTGCGGCGGTTAGGGCCTCCAATTCCGCCTGCATACCGCGGCCCGCAAAAGCCGGTAAATGACGGGTGATGCCGGCGGTGGACGCGTGCGCCCGGTGCGAGACCGAAAATCCGTCATTCACATAAAGGTCTCCATTCGCGGCGAGCGCCTTGGCGAATACCGGATCGTTTGCTTCCTCGCCCACATGGAAGCGCAAATTCTCCAGCAATACCAAACCACCGTCAGACAAGCCGTCAATCGCGGCGCGTGCCGTGTCACCGACGCAATCCTCGACAAAGTCGACCGGCAATCCACCAAGCGCAACGGACAGTTCGTCGGCGATGGGCCGCAAACTCATATCGGGCACTATTTGGCCCTTCGGGCGGTCAAAATGCGAGACCACAGCGATGCGGGCGCCCTTCCCACTCAATTCCTTAAGGGTCGGCGCCAATCGGTCGAGCCGTGTGGTATCGGTTACTCGCCCGTCACGGACAGGCACGTTCAAATCTCCGCGCACGATAACGCGGCGGCCCTGACATTCTATTTGATCCAAGGTCTTGAACATTTTACCTCCGAAAATTTGCTGCCTCGACCTACCTGATTCGTCATCTCTCGGCAATGCGCTCTCTTGATCCGAATGTGTTGCCTTCGCACATTAGGAAAGATTGCACCGGAGAACGTCATGGCGAACAAAATCGACCATTTGATCTACCGCGCCACTCAGCGCGCACGCACGGCGTGGTATTCGGCCCATTACGCGGCCGCCATGCGGCTCGCACCGAAGCTCGATGAGCCACAAACCGGTGAACTTCCCGGTTGGCGCATCATTTATGAAGACCTCGAAGCGCTCCAGCGGCGGGACTGGCGCAATGTCCAAGACGGCCTGTATCCGGCGCCAGAACCGGGGGGCGGCAACTTTCCGCGTGCAGCCCGGCGATCGGTCTCCTTTTTTCGGGACCTTCGCAACGTTAACCGACGGCGCGTTGAGGCAAACGGTAACGAGGTCTTCGATCCGGAATTGGGTGCGCGCTACCCACGTTATTACCTACAGAATTTTCACTACCAGAGTGGCGGATATCTGACCTCGGACTCCGCCGACCTTTACGATCATCAGGTAGAGGTCCTGTTCATCGGCGGCGCGGATGCCATGCGCCGCCAAGCGCTTGGTGCTTTATCTCGGCACTTGCGCGTTCATCCGATGGAGGAAACGGGTCACCTGGATATCGCCTGCGGCACCGGCCGGTTTCTAGAGATACTGAAGGAGGCCCACCCGCGAATGCGAGTGACTGGTATCGACCTCAGCCACCCTTATCTTAAGTCAGCGCGACGGTCACTCAAACCTTGGTCCCGCGTGCGTCTCTTGCAAGCGAATGCCGAGGCATTGCCGTTCCCGGATGACTCTTTCGGGTCACTGAGTTGCGTCTTCCTGTTTCATGAACTGCCGCAGAAAATCAGACGGGTAGTCGCGAAGGAAATCGCACGGATTCTGAGACCAGGGGGTCGGCTGTATTTTCTCGATTCGATGCAGCTTGGCGACCGGCCGGATTACGACGCTTTATTGGACCGCTTTCCCATCGCCTTCCACGAACCCTATTACCGGGATTACATCCGCACCGATTTGACTTGTTTGTTTGAAGAAGTAGGCCTCTCCGTAAAGACATCGGACCGGGTGTTTTTTGCCAAACTGCTTGTCGTTGAGAAACCGAGCAGATCAGCGCCGGTCATTACATAACCACCCAACTGCCGTCCCGGGCCCGACAAGCCACACCGACATACTCACGCGTGCGACCACGAACTGTTAGCTCGTTCAGAAATTCGCGGCACCGCGCACCGGTCTGCTGGTGGCGACCTTCACGTGAGGCGGTGACGCTACCGAAACTACCGGAATTTGGATTTTTCCATTTAATTCTCTTGCCGATCGGCGCCTGGTGAGCCGACTTTGTTGCGCTGGACAGATGAAGGCGATCGGCTCGGTCCAAAGATTGGCCAACTTCGTTACCGAGCGCGGCGCCAGCCAATGCACCAATCGCAACCGCCGCCAATCGCCCGCGCCCTTGTCCGATTTGGGACCCCGCCAAAGCGCCAAGACCTGCGCCGATCAAGGTACCACCGGTTTGCTTCGGTCCATCATGCGCCTGCATACATCCGCCAAGTCCGAGGCCGATGATTATGATCATTGATGTGTTTCGTACAAAGTTCATATCGTATCCTGCTTAAAAGAGCGTGGCGGGCGAGGTCTTCCGTCGACCCGCCCCCAGAATTCAACCTTCTAACGACGCCATTTCCGATCTCCAGTAACGACGTCGCGGCAAACCTTGCGAGTGATCTTCCGGCGATGACCGTAATCGTCAAAAACGATTTTGGTTTTGATGCGGCAAACCTCACGCGTTTTGTGGCGGCGATGTGC
>CAXAGK010000362.1:0-4520 GCA_963968305.1 uncultured Rickettsiales bacterium
CCCCGATTATTGTCAAAATCGGCAATCAAATTGGTAATCAAATCATGGGGCCCCGTGTGCGGGATACCCTCTACGACCGCCGAGACATCGACCACATCGGTGCCGCGCAAAATGCCCAATTTGAAATCGTCGAAATATAAAATTTTCACATCAGTCTCCTTTACCTTCGGTATCGTTTTTCTTTCGAGCGAACCGCAAGGCACTTTCCCAGGCCGCTTCCGTCGCGATTTCCCGTGTCCAAGGACGCATCACGGACGACGCTTGCGCGTCGCGCAGGAAACGCTCCAACGGGTACTGCTTCAACAGCGCGCGACCGCCGCAAACGCGAATGGCCTCTTGCGCGACCTCAACACAGCTGCGCTGCATCATGACATGCGCGGCGCGGGCGCGTTGGCGAATTTCGTGATCGGGCTTGAGCTTCGCTTCTGAGACGGAGCGGTAATAGAGCGCTTTTGCCGCCTCGAGCTTAAAGAGCATATCGGCGACCCCATTGCCCATGACGGGGCCGATAACTGCCTTTGCCGCCGCCCCTTCAATGCCGCCAGTTAGATAGTCCAAAGTAAAATCATAGGCCCGTTGCATCATGCCCATAAAGGTCGCGGAGAACAGTAGCGGCCCGTGCGCCGAAGTGAGATATAAACCGCCAAAGACGCCCGGCGGCAGGACCTCTCCGTCGTCCGGCACGAACACGTCTTCCAGCTGCATATTGCGGCTGACCGTGGCGCGCATGCCGATCGGGTCCCAATCACCGGAGAAGGTCAACCCGGGCACACCACGCGGGACCTTCAGATACAGCGTGCGCTCGATCCACGGCGCGTCTCCGATTAGAATCGCTGGTGTTGCGAAATAAGGTGCCGATTCCGACAGTGAGACAAAAAACTTCCGCCCGTTGATCCGGTATCCGCCATCGACCTTTTCCGCCGTCGTCCCAAAGCGGCGACCGCCGACCTCAAACACCGTATCCGTCTCACCTTGCTCGACTGGCTCGCTATGGGGTTGGCCGTAATAGGCGCCGTCCTCCACGACTTCGCGGAAGTTTCGCGCACGCAATTCCGCGTGACGCGCGCGTTTCTCATCGCTCATCTCATGAGCATCGGCCATCTCGCCGATCATCAACATCGTCAAGCAATGCATGTTGAAAGTGAGTGCGGTCGACGCGTTCCCCTTGGCGATTTCCTCGACGACCAGACAATAGGTCTCTAGATCAGCACCCAGCCCACCATACTCCTCGGGCACGCAAAGCCCGAGAAATCCCGCGTCGCGCAAGTCGGCGTAATCCTCGAATGGAAACCGCGCCTCCCGATCGTATTCCGCCGCACGCGGCTCAAACTTCTCCATCGCGAGGGATCGCGCGACATCGATCAATTCCTGTTGGCGGGCGTTCGGGCGCATATCCATAGAGAGTAACTCCTATTCGGCCGCTTCCTTGCGCCGCATGGCGTCCCAATCGTAGAGGCGCGGTTCCTTCGTCATGAAACGTCGCACCGCCTCACCATGGAATTCCGTGCCCCGGCAGGCTAATTGCGCTGCGCATTCAGCGTCGGTCATCTCTGCCTGACTGCTTTGTAGCGACATATCGATCAGACGTTTGGCCTCAGCCATCGCCG
Organism: uncultured Rickettsiales bacterium; assembly: GCA_963968305.1. Lineage (GTDB taxonomy): Bacteria > Pseudomonadota > Alphaproteobacteria > UBA8366 > UBA8366 > UBA6544. Next base: position 1,608 of record CAXAGK010000362.1, read on the forward strand.
TCGCTGAGCCGTGCGACAATTGCGCCGCCATCTGTCTCGCCGCCGGTAGGAGCGCATCCGCTTCGTGCACCTCTTGTACGATGCCCATCGATACCGCCTCATTGACGCCGAAGGAACGCGCCGTAAAGGTAAGCTCCTTGGTCCGTTGCGGGCCGATCAGACGCGGCAATACATACGCCGCAGTCATATCGGGAATTAAACCGATGCGTCCGAACACGAGGCTGAAACGCGCTCGCGGTGTCGCCATGACGATATCCGCCGTCACCGCGAGACTGAAGCCACCTCCAAACGCATTCCCGTCGACAGCGGAAATCACCGGTTTCGGTAGATTCACCAGCTTATAGAGATAATCGAGGATGCCGCGAAGCTTTCCGTCGCGATCTTCCGGTGACGGCTTGTTCTCACCTCCCATGCGCGAGACATCGGCGCCGGAGCAGAAATTCCCGCCCGCACCCGCCAGGATGAGAACCCGAATGTCATCATCTTCGGTGACGCGGGCGACCATGTCGGGCAAATCATGCTGGAACATATCCTGGCTGATCGCGTTCATCTTCTCAGGGCGGTTCAACGTGAAGACGGCAACACCATCTTCGATCTCAAGGGTTGTCTCATTCATCTTGCATCTCCTTATTTGAATTCACGTTCGTCCCACCAGGGATAATAATCCGGCATATCCTTGCTGACCCTCATCGGGAAATCCGGGGCGCGTTTCTCCAGGAAGGACACGACACCCTCCTGACAATCCGGCAATTTTCCAAGCGTGCGGATACCCGCCGAATCGACCTTATGGGCCTCCATCGGGTGGTCCGCTCCAGCCATCCGCCACAACATCTGGCGACAAAGCGCCACGGAAATCGACGACGTGTTCGTCGCAAACTCCGTCGCCAAGGCCCGTGCCGCCGGAAGCAACTCGTCCGGCGGCAGCACTTTCTTCACCAGACCGCCCGCCAAGGCTTCCTCGGCATCGAAAACCCGACCCGAGATCACCCATTCGAGCGCTTGGCTCATTCCGACAACTTTCGGCAAGAACCAACTGCTGCAGGCTTCCAGCACGACGCCACGCTTGGTGAAGACGAACCCCATGCGCGCTTCGGTCGACGCCAAGCGAACATCCATCGGCAAGGTCATGGTGGCGCCAATACCTACCGCCGGGCCGTTGATGGCGCCGATCACGGGCTTCTTGCACTCATAAAGCCGCAACGTGAAGCGCCCGCCGCCATCGCGCCAATTCTCGGCGTCTTCACCTGGATAGCGACTGGAGACGTCAAAACTGTCCGCCCCGGCGGAAAGGTCGGCACCCGCGCAATAGCCTCGCCCCGCGCCCGTCAGAATGATCGCCCGCACATCGTCATCCTCATCGGCTCTGTCGATCGCGTCGATCAACTCGAACAGCATCTGCCGGTTAAAGGCGTTCAGCCGCTCGGGGCGATTAAGCGTGATCGTCAGAATATTGTCTTCGACGTCATAAAGAATGGTCTCGTAAGTCATCAAATGCTCCTAAGCCGTGACACCACCATCGACGGGTAGGACCGCGCCGGTGATGAAGGAGGCTTCGTCCGACAGCAGGAATAATGCCGCATTGGCGACCTCCTCGGGGCGGCCGGGACGGCCCATGCGGGTCATGCCGCCGCGTTTCTTAACCAATTCTTCCTTGTCCATGCCCATTGTCGATTGTTGATCGGGCCGAGCCACGAATTCGCGCAGCATCGGTGTATCGGTAGGCCCCGGACAGACGACATTGCTACGGATATTGTCGGCAGCCAAACGTCCCGCGAGTGCGCGCGCGAAACCGACGACACCGAACTTCGCCATCGAATAGACCGGACTGAACATCGAGCCCTGCAGGCCCGAAGTCGAGGCCGTAAACAGGAACGCGCCGCCGCCGCGCGTCTTCATCTCCGGAATGGCGGCTTCGGTCGTCACTAGGATGGTGCGCAGGTTCAGGTTCATGGCGAGTTCGAAATCCTTCATCTCGATCCCCTCGATCGAGGCCGGGCCCGGATGGCCCACATGGTTCCATACGAAATCGAGACCACCCAAGGCATTCGCCGTCTCACGGACGATGCGCCGCGAATCCTCATCCTTGGTAAGATCGGCGACAATACCAACGGCTTTTCCGCCCGCTTCCTCGATCTCCGCGACCACCGCCGCAACCGCCGTTTCGTCGATATCGACGACGCCGACCGCCGCACCTTCTTTTGCAAATCGGATAGCGCCAGCGCACCCCATCCCAGAACCCGCCGCTGTCACCAATCCATTTTTGCCTTCCATGCGCATAACACTAACCTCCGCTCTTCAAAATTCGGACCGCCGCCACAGCAGAGCCGTGAACGTCTCAGCATATAGCTGAAAAAGGTATCTCGAATCAGGCAGTGTTAAATGGAATTAATTTAAGGAATTCATGTCGCATGGATGCGGACTACTATCCGTACTTCCAAAGCGACGACGGTCGGTGCTGCGAACATTCCTGTTCCGACGTCAAAGTCGGTTCTATCAATGATCAATTCGCCATTCATTTCGACATCAGTGCCGCTGAATGATAATTCGAACGGGAGCTTGATCGTGTGCGTCTGGTTGCGAATGGTGGGAGTTGCATCGGTGACGTATGCGCTCGCGGTCTCCGCCCGGATTGGCGTCACTTTGAATCCGGCCTTAGGGATCGCTTCTACGTTGAACCACTCAGCCTGTCGCAGCGCCGCATCTCGAATGCTGTCACCTGTCTCTGCACTCGACATATCGATATTTACCGACACCTTGCCGGCGGCAGGCCGCATCGGATCGTATGCGATTTCAGCGTCGAATTTCCCGAAATGGCCTGCTACCGCCTTGCCGCCTTGTACAAACACGAAACTAAGCGCGTTCTTTTCCGGATCGACCGCCCATCGAGGGGCATCCCCCCATAACGGCCGAATG
>CAXAGK010000363.1:0-4509 GCA_963968305.1 uncultured Rickettsiales bacterium
AAGCTGTGAAGCCGAATATAGAGTATATTGAACCGGATCGTGGGCTTAGTGGCGGATTTTACAGCGCTAAATAAGTTGGCCCGTTTGATCCGCTAAAAGGCGCGATAGGGCATTGGCACTCCGAACCAAAAAGAGTATGCCGCAGTACACCAATCGATCGCTCCGGTCTTTACAATGCGTCTTTCGATCATCATTCCAGCCTTCAACGAAGTAGCTACCATCGAAACGGTACTGCGCCGCATCGCGGCTAATCCGGTTGCAGGGTGGGAATTTGAAGTCATTGTCGTGGATGACGCGTCGACCGACGGTAGCATCGAAATTTTGCGCCAGAATCCGGATCTCCACGACATTTTCGTTGAACGGGAGCGAAATGGCGGAAAAGGCGCCGCCGTTCGTGACGGCTTGCGCAAGGCGACGGGCGATTATGTGCTCTTTCAGGATGCGGACCTTGAATACGACCCAGCGCAATACGGCGCGCTACTGACACCAGTCGACGGTCAAAATGCCGATGTCGTCATTGGTAGCCGGTTCCTGGCACCCGCCTATGTCCGAGTTCACTATTTTTGGCATTTAGTCGGGAATAAGTTCCTCACCTTGATCTTCAATATGCTCTACAATTTGACGTTCACGGATATCTACTCTTGCTATCTCCTATACCGTCGCAATCTAATCGATCCAGAGCAATTGCGCAGCGATGGCTGGGAACAACACGCCGAAATTCTCTGCAATGCGGCTCGCCGTGGTGATCGGCTCTATGAAGTGCCCATTAGTTATGCCGGGCGAACTTACGACGAAGGTAAGAAAATTCGATTTTGGCACGCCTTGCCTGTTCTCTGGATGATCGTGAGCCGAAGATTTTCATCGAGCAAATAAGTGAACTCCCCGAATTCTATTTTATGGCTGCTTTGGTGCGTGAGAATTGCAAAAGCACATCGCGCCAACAATTAGCTCATAGACCATCTAGAAAAGACGACCGCCAACGACAGTTTACTTGGCGATACTTTTATGGCTTAAACCGCCGCACGCTCGCAGCGCCGGGGCCGCCCCGGTAGGTGCAAGACGAAGCGGAACCAAACCGCCTCACAAATGCAATATTTAATAGCGATCAAGGGAGCCGAAGACGAATGGCCATCAATCTCGACAGCGACGATTTCACTCTAGGCGTAATCGGCGCCGGCGCGATGGGGCGCGGTATTGTCCAGGTTGCGGCCGCGGGAGGGCTGCGCGTCAAACTCTTCGACGTGAACCAAGAGCAATCTGAGGACGCTGTAGCGTTCGTCGGCAAAATGCTGGGCCGTGCTGCCGAGAAGGGTCAGATGAGCGAAGCGGACGCAGCAAGCGCCAGCGACCGCGTCTCGACAATAGAGACGACACAAGGTTTCGCCGATTGCCCGATCGTCATCGAAGCCGCAACTGAGAACCCCAAAATCAAGAACAGCATCTATGCCGATCTCGAAGGCATCATGGCGGTGGACGCAATCATCGCGACCAACACCTCGTCGCTCTCGATCACAACGCTTGCCTCGCCGCTGAAAAATCCGGAACGCTTTGTCGGCATGCACTTCTTCAACCCGGTGCCGCTGATGCGTCTGGTCGAAGTCATCGATGGTGTGCGCACCGATAACGCGGTTGGCGACACGTTGATGGAGCTCGGCCGCCGTATGACCCGCGAGCCGGTTCGCTGTAGCGATGCGCCGGGCTTCCTCGTGAACCAGGTTGGGCGCGGCTACAATATCGAAGCGGCGCATATCTATTCAGAGCAAGTCGCGGGTATTCCGGACCTCGACAGGATTCTCTCCGAAGGGGCCGGCTTCCGCATGGGGCCGTTCACCCTGCTGGATCTGACCGGCCTCGACGTGACCCACCCGGCGACGGAACTGATCTACCGGCAATTCTATGAAGAACCTAGGTTCCGCCCGAATGTCATGCTCCGCGCCCGCATGGAAGCAGGCATGCTCGGCCGCAAATCGGGTCAGGGCTTCTACGATTATTCCAGCGGCAAGCAGGATTTTCCGACTGAGGCCGATTATCCAAGTTACGACGGCCGCCCGGTCTGGATATCGAAGGCGGAGGAAGACGGACACAAGGCACTCACTGAAATCGTCTCCAAGATCGGTGGCAATCTAGAAACCGGCGAGAACCCAAGCGGTGACGCGTTGATCCTTGTGACGCCGATCGGCGACGATGTGACGACCACTTCAGTCACGCAAGGCCTCGATCCGACGCACACTCTCGGCGTCGACACACTGGTCGGCCTCGCTACCCGGCGCACGATCATGACCAATCCGGCAACCAAAGCGGACTTCCGCGACGCGGCACATGGCCTGCTGACCGGCGACGGTGTGAAAGCCAGCGTGATCCGCGACTGCCCCGGCTTCGTCTGCCAGCGTATCATCTCGACCATCTGCAATATCGGCTGCCAGATCGCTCAATTGGGCACCGCCGGGCCGGAAGATATCGACAAGGCGGTCGTACTGGGGTTGAATTACCCCAATGGACCGCTGACTTTCGGGAACCAGATTGGTCCCAAGAACGTGTTGCGAATTCTCGAAGCCTGCCAGCGCCTCTACGGCGACCCGCGTTACCGGCCAAGCCCATGGCTACGCCGCCGCGCGGAACTGGGGCTCTCGTTGTTCGACAAGGAAATTTGAGTTCAAATCAAGTCTATATCCAAATCGCAGGGAAACAGAAAAATGCTCGACGCTTATCTCTATCTCGGTAAACGCTCCCCTTTCGGCCGCTATGGCGGCGCGCTTTCGGGTGTCCGCCCGGACGACCTGCTCGGCAGCGTCCTCAAAGCGGTGGTCGATGAAGGCCCGTTCAAGGCCGAAGACATCGACGATGTCATCATCGGTTGTGGCAACCAGGGCGGTGAAGACGCCCGCTGCGTCGCGCGCCATGCGCTGCTCGCCGGCGGCCTGCCGGAGACGGTTCCCGGCCAAGTCCTGCAGCGCAATTGCGCCAGTGGCCTCTCCGCTATCGTGTCCGCCGCGCACGCGGTGACGGTCGGCGAAGGTGACCTTTTCATCGCCGGTGGTGTGGAAAGCATGAGCCGCGCGCCGTTTGTCGTCGGCAAGAACGAAACCCCATTCGCTCGCAGCTTCGATGTCTATGATTCGACCATCGGCTCGCGCTTCCCGAACAAGAAGATCAAGGATGAGTATGGCGACTGGGCGATGCCGCAGACTGCCGACAACCTGGCGCAGGACTACCAGATCACTCGGGAAGAATCCGACGTCTTCGCGCTGGCCAGCCAAGAGAAATATCAAGCCGGTAAAGACGCTGGTTTCTTTGACGGCGAGATCACACCGATCACCGTGCCGGGTGGGCGCAAGCAACCTGACATCACCGTCGACGAAGACGAGCATCCGCGCGCCGGCAGCACGATGGAAATGCTCACCAAGCTCCGCGCCCTCAATCCCGATGGTGTGACCACGGCGGGCAATGCCTCCGGCGTCAACGACGGCGCGGTCGCTCTCTATATTGGTAGTCGCGAAGCCGGCGAGAAAGCCGGCCTCAAGCCGATGGCAAAGATCATTGCGTCGGCCTCCGCCGGTGTGCCGCCGCGGATCATGGGCATCGGCCCGGTTCCGGCCTCGCAAAAGGCGCTGGAGCGCGCCGGTCTCACCATGGACGACATGGACGTGATCGAAATCAACGAGGCCTTCGCGGCCCAAGTGTTGTCCTGCCTCAAGGGTCTCGGCCAAGAGGGCACGGATAGCCGCGTCAACCAAAACGGCGGCGCCATCGCACTCGGCCACCCGTTGGGTGCGTCCGGACCTCGCATCTTCCTGACGGCCGCACGCCAGTTGGAGCGAGTTCAAGGTAAATACGCGTTGGCCACCCTCTGTGTCGGCGTCGGTCAAGGCACCGCGGTCGTCCTGGAACGCATGGACGGCTAAGATAAAGAATGGCTTCCCGGGTATGTCCGTTTGGGCATGACCCGGGACCCAGTTCATACTGGAATGAGCCGGAGTTTACTGGGTCCCGGATAACGCTACCCCGTTTCTGGGATACATTTTTGTGGAGATACGAAATGGCCGAATTCGTTTGGGAAGACCCGCTCATGCTGGAGGACCAGCTTTCGGAAGAGGAGCGGCAAATCCGCGACGCCGCCCGGGACTTCGCGCAAGGCGAGCTGGCCCCTCTGATCGTCGATTGGAACCGCCGCGAATTCTTTGATCCCGAGATCATGAAGGAATTCGGCAAGCTGGGGTTCCTCGGCGCAACCCTCCCAGATTACGGCTGCGCGGCCATCTCAAATGTCTCCTACGGCCTGATCGCGCGTGAGATGGAACGCGTCGACACTTGCTTCCGCTCCGCCATGGGCGTGCAGACCGGCCTCGTCATGGCCCCCATTCACATTTACGGCTCGGACGAGCAGAAAGAGCGCTACCTCCCCGGCATGCGCGACGGCGAAATCATCGGCTGCATGGGCCTGACCGAGCCGAGCCACGGCTCCGACGCGGCGGGCATGCAAACCCGCGCCAAGAAGGTCGACGGCGGCTA
>CAXAGK010000364.1:0-4485 GCA_963968305.1 uncultured Rickettsiales bacterium
CGCGGGCGCCACCCATTTTCCGTCGATATAGAATTGCGTTTTCATGTCCATGGGGATGCTCCTGCCAGATGAATTGATAGCGTAGATATTGGTTTGGATTACTGTCGCGCAATGACGATGAGTGGAAATTTAACGGAAAGCCGGATCAAAAGTTCTTTTCGGCGCGCGCCCAAATATTCTCCGCCCGCGATTGGGTTTCGCGGGATACCTCGTTGCGATCGACAGTCAAGATTTCGCGGTTCCGGACGATCTCTTGGCCATCGACAAAAACATCGGTAACGTCGGCGCCGCTCGCGTTGTAGACAAGGTTCGAACAAAAATTCTCCATTCGAATCGGGCGGAACCACGGGCGCGAGATGTCGAGGAATATTAAATCGGCTTTCTTGCCTACCTCTATCGAGCCGATTTCCTCCGCCATGCCCAATCCACGTGCGCCGGCCATTGTCGCCATTTCCAGGGCGCCCCAACCAGAAAGCATGCTTACATCACCGGTCGCAGCGCGGGGAACCAAAATGGCCATTTTCATAAATTGCCAAAGGTCGTTTGAGCACCAGTCGCTGCCGAGAGACACGTTTAGGCCGGTTGGGTAAACTTTCTCCATCGGTGGGAAGTATCCGCGTTTGGCGACGTGATAGCTGGTGTGTGACAGCGTGGCGCCGCTTTCCGCCAGAATTTCTACATCGTTTTTGTTCATAAAGACGCAATGGATAGCTATAGCGTCCGGTGCGAGCACTCCGCTTTCAATCCCAATATCCATCGGCCGTTTGCCATAGAGCTTGAGGGTGAATTCCGTCTCTCCCGGTACTTCAGCAATGTGTACATTCATCCCGGTTCCGAGCTTATCCGCGAGCTCGCGGCTCCGAGCCATACCTTCCAAGGAAGTGTAACCGGGGCCGCCCGGCGAAATCCGCGTCGTAATGCGCCCGTTCTCTTTGCCGTGCCAAGTCTCAAACAGTTCGACGGCGCCATCCATAGCCCGCTCCAACCGATCCGTCCTCCAGGGACGTTCCATCGAATCCGCATTGAGACCGCCGATCCCGATTTCGACTAACATTTCGCTGAGGCTCGCGCGGATGCCGATATCGCGTACAGCGGGGGCAACATTGACCTCGCGGTGCCAGGTGTTCGCAAGGGTCGTGGTGCCACTCATGACCATTTCCATCGCGTTCATCAGGCAACCGAAGTAGACATCGTCTTTGTCTCGGCATTCCGCCAAGATTGGCAACGCCCGATTGAACAGGCCGGCCCCGGCTCGGCCCGGTGTATCTTCTGGAATGCCTTTCAGATAAGCTCCAATCAAATGGATATGTGTATTAATGAGGCCGGGCAAAATTGCGCGATCCTTCGCGGAGACCGTTTTGTCTGCGGCGAACCCTATCTCATCGAATCCGTCGGCCTCTCCGACATAGATAATACGGTCGTCCTCGATCGCGACGACACCGTTTTTGATGACTCTGTCGCGCTGGTCCATCGGCACGACATACCCGGCGTTGAAGACCGTGCGGGTCATCTAGACGGGTCGCGCGGCGGTAATGCGAATTTCGATTAAGTGATCTGGGTTTGCCATGTCCGCTCGGACACAGGATCGCGCGGGTGGATGATCTGGGTCGATCCAGTCGTTCCAGACCGTGTTCATGGCGTCATAGTCTGACATGCGTTTCAGCCAAACTTGGGCGAACAGCACCTTTGAGATGTCGCTTCCTGACTCCCCGAGGTGCGCGTCGAAGATGTCGAAAATCTGTCTTGTCTGTCCTTCGATACCCAGACTGAGGTCTGTGGCGAGACAACACGAAGTCATCCACTCCCCTCGCGCCATGCCGAGACAGATGGACGGAACCCCGTTACCACCGATGATGCCGTAGCGTTCGGTTCCCATGGCGTTAACTCTCGACCACGGCGGTGACGGCGATCTCGACCAGGCAATCCGAGCGGTACAACTCGCCGCTGACGCAAGTGCGGGCAGGAGGCGCCTCAGCATCTACCCAATCGTTCCAGACCGCGTTCATATCCTGGAACCGCGCCATATCCGCAAGCCAGATGTGGACGGTCAATGCGTTGTCTTTATTTGTGCCTGCGTCTGCGAGCAATCCGTCGATAATCCGAAGCGCTTCGCGGGTCTGTGCACCGACGTCGCCAGTCAGGTCCGACGCCGTGACACCCGACAAGAAAAGCGTGTTGTTGTGGATCACGCCCTGGCTGATCAGCGGGCCGTGTTCCGTGGTCGTGCCGAAGCGGTGGATGCCCATCTATTCTGCCGCCGCAGCGTTGGCATTGGCGAAGGCGGGCATGACGTCCTCGCCAAAGCGTCGCATGGAGGCCAAATTCTGCTCCTGGCTCATCTCGCCGAAACCGGTCTGGCAAAGCAAATGCTGCACGCCGACGTCACGCAATTCGGCCACTTGTTCCTGCACCCGCTTCACTGATCCGTAAAGTGAACCGGTTTCCAGTACAAAGGGAATTGCAGTCGAATCTGGTATCGCAGGGTCAGTCCAGGCATTCAGCATAACGGGATCAATTTCGAAATCTGCCGGATTATACTCTTCGCGCACATGCATCATGTGCTCGCGCGTGTGTAATAAGAGTTCCGACAATTCGTCCTCCGCCTGGGCATCGCTCTCCGCGACATAAACGTTTCGCCAGAGCGCGCTTTGCGACAGCAGTTTGGTGCGGGTTGCGGCGTCGTGCCCACCTTCATCAAGCCCGGCTTCGTATAGTTCCCAGCGTTCTTTGATCTTGTCGACTGGGAGGCGTGCGGTGAGGATCGGAATTCCGAGCCGTCCACATTCTGTAAACGATCCTGGAGATATCACGCTGCGCCACAGCGGCGGCCCCGGTTGCTGGACCGGCCGCGGGCGCAATGCCGGGACATGGATGTCGTAATACTCGCCTTTGTAGGTAAGTGGCGATTCCGTCCAGATGCGGTTCAGAATCTCTGTCGCTTCCTCCATCCGCTGGCGGCTGTCGTGACTGCGCAGGCCATGGCCGACGAATTCGTACTCGTTGAAGACGGTGCCCTTGCCAACTCCGACATCGATGCGCCCGTGGCTTAGATTGTCGAGCAATGCCAACTGTGTGGCGAGGCGCACCGGATGGTGAAACGGCATTTGGACGACAGCGAAGCCGATGCGGATATGCTCTGTCTTCATCGCGATGGCGGCCGCAAAGGTCAGCGCGTCGTTATAGACGCTCTCGCCGGTAAAATAATGCTCAGTTAGCCAGACATCACCGAACCCGAGCCGTTCAGCTTCTTGAACTTGAGCGATCTGCTGGTCGATGCGAGCGGAGTCTTCTTCGGGCGAGGGGGAGAGAGCGAGAGTGAGCCAACCGAATTTCATGAGATATCTCCGCGAGCAGATAATTTTTTAAAGTTAAGCATGTTGAGGGGGTGAAACAAAAACTAAACCGGATGTGCCCGCGGGTTCTTCTCGCCCTTCAACTGCACGTCCGCGCGGGTGCCGCAGCCGGTTACGTGACTGCGCGGCGTGACGTCGAGCATCTCCGCGATATCCTTGGAAGCTTCCATCGCTTCCGTTGTGTCCACGCCGGTCTTGATACCCATTTCGTTCAGCATGTGTACGATGTCTTCGCTCGGGAAGTTACCGACCGAGCCCATAGTAGTCGGCATGACGATCCCGCCGCCGAGCCCGCAAATAGCACCCTCGATGGAGGTGGCACCACCGTCGAGCGCGGCGATGATGTTCGCCGTGCCCATGCCTGCCAGATTGTGGACGTGCCAGCCGAATTCCGCGTCGGCGAAGCGTTCGGTCGCGGCGCTGAACAGCGCGTTGACATGGCGCGGGTCTTCCATGCCGACAGAGCCCGCGAAATAGAACCGCCGAATGCCTGCGTCGTAATAGCGCTGAGCCACTGAGAGTGAATCTTCCTCCTCGACCCGCCCTTCATAAGGGCACCAGAGCGCCATGCCGAGTGCCATGACAAACGCCGATCCGGCCTTTTGGGAAATCTCGAACGCCTTGATCCCTTGGTCGATGGCTTCGTCCCGCTCCATGTTCTGGTTCTTGGCGAGGTATGTCTTCGAGACGGTGATCAGCCCCAGCATCTCGTCGCAATCCGTGTGCGTGGCGCGCTCCGCTCCCCGAGCGTTCGGAACCAGGGCCCGATATACGGTCCCCGGCCGCCGTTTGATCCGCGCCATCACTTCTTCCGCATCGCGCAGGTTCGGGATGACTTTCGGGTGGGCAAAGTTCGTTACCTCGATCACCGGATAGCCCGCATCCGACAGCCGGTCGATCATTGCGACCTTGGTGTCGGTCTCGACCCAGTTTGGGAAACTCTGCAACCCGTCGCGGGGGCCGACTTCGACGACGGTGACTTTTTCGGGGAGATTGAGCATTGGTGGTGTTCCGGATGTTTTGATTTGAAAGGAAGATAGGGCGCTAAGCGGGCGAGTCATTCCTCCTGCCCCTTCACCTTGGCCCTCTCCCGCGAGGAGAGAGGGGACTAACCTTTGCCGCTCGGTATAAT
>CAXAGK010000365.1:0-4475 GCA_963968305.1 uncultured Rickettsiales bacterium
GTTCGTAATACGCCACCGCAATGCGTGCGGCCAAACGAACGGCAAGTACTTCATTGATGCAGAATTGGATCGCGATCACATTCTCATCTATCCGGCGTACCAAGTTCGCGGAATAAATACCGAGTTCGTCGATATCGACGTCGAAGGACTGATTGTTCTCAAGCTGCTCACGATATTCAATAGCAGCGCCCCACATAGAAATATCTATCTATGTACCCTCAAAGGTAACGTCGGACGCAATGATCCGAACTCCTTTGCGCAATTGAAATCGAAGGTGCTTACGACGCTCCCGCCCGCCCGGCGTTTCGCTCGTATACATTCGTTTATCTCCCTAAGAAATTAAAGGCACCCAAAACGCCTTAAAAGAGAATCTCTAGGATAATGAAACGTTTTAAATTTTAAGATTTCGTAAACAAATGCGAAAAGGCGCCCCAAATGGGACGCCTTTTACTACCCATTTTCCCATTCTGGAAATTTAACGGGAATAAAACTCGATCACGAGATTCGGTTCCATCTGTACCGGGTAAGGTACATCTTCAAGCTTTGGCGGGCGAACGAAGGTCGCCGCCAATTTACGCTCGTCGACGGAAATGTATTCCGGCACTTCGCGCTCTGTCGACGCCATCGCTTCAAGCACCAAGGCCATCGCCTTACTCTTGTCTTTGACTTCGACCACATCGCCTTCGTTCATTTGATATGACGGGATATTTACCCGTTTACCATTTACGAGGACATGACCGTGATTGACGAATTGACGCGCGGCGAACACGGTGGGCACGAACTTCGCCCGATAGACGACCGCATCCAAACGGCGCTCCAACAGCTCGATCAAGTTCTCACTGGTGTCGCCCTTGCGGCGCTCCGCGTCTTCATAATAACGGTGGAATTTCTTCTCGCCGATACTGCCGTAGTAGCCCTTCAGGCGCTGTTTCGCCTGCAGCTGGATGCTGTAATCGGAAGGCTTGCGGCGGCGCTGACCATGCTGGCCCGGACCGTATTCACGGCGGTTAAACGGACTTTTAGGCCGACCCCACAAATTACAGCGGAGACGGCGATTGATCTTATACTTCGACTTCAGTCGCTTCGACATTTCTAAATTTCCCTGGGTTTGCCCGGCGTTATTTTTGTCCCGGTAGTCTGACGTGCCAAAACGCGGCGTACAGCGGGGTTCTATGACCCACATTCCCAGGAGCGGCGTGGAGTATAGGGATACCCCGGCTGTTGTCAATCGCTTGATTCACCCCCGTCCGAAGCATGCGGACGACGCACCAAACCAGAGAGAATCCCATGTAAAGTGCGGACTTCTTCCTCCGCCATACCGGCGCGCTGAAATATATTTCGGATCTTGCGCACCATGATCGGGCGTTTCTCCGCGACATGGAAGAATCCGCAGGCATCCAGCTCTTCTTCCAAGCGGTCGAAGAACCGCAACAACTCGTCCTTGGTGGCAAGGTCGGTGCGCCCGAGGTTCAACGCCCGCTCGGCCGTATCATCGCCGCTTTGATACCATTCATAGGCCATGACCATGACCGCGTGGCCTAGATTCATGGAACTATGGGCGGGATTTAATGGCGCCTGCACAACCGTATCGGCCAGCGCGATATCGTCATTCTGCAAACCTTTGCGCTCGGGCCCAAAAAGAATACCGATGTCGGCGCTTCCCGCGACGAGAGAGCGCATTTCCGCCGCCGCATTGCGGGGTGTTGCCACGGTCACGATCATATCGCGAGGCCGCGCGGTCATCGCGAAGACCCGCGTCAAATCGGCAACGGCGTCCACTGTGCTCTCGAACACCCGCGCCGCTTCAATAATGTCGCCCGCTCCGGACGCGACGGCTATTGCACGTGGATTTGGCCACCCGTCGCGCGGATTAACGATCCGCAGGTCCGACAACCCGCCATTCATCATCGCCCGCGCCGCAAAGCCGATATTCTCGCCGAGTTGTGGTTCGACCAGAATAACGGCGGGACCGCCTGCAATGGAAGTTTGTGTTTTATCTGTTCCAGCCATGGTGCCGGTTCTTAACGCTTTATCTCACTTCGGTCACGTATCAACCTGCCTCAAACCCTTCGCGCGGCTGGCTGAGGTATTTATCTTCCTCAGGCCTGTTCTCTCGTCCCAGCACCGCGTTCCGGTGCGGGAAGCGGCCAAAGCGTTCGACTAGTTGCAAATGGGCTTCCGCGTATTCCGCGCCCCATTCCTTGGTTTGGGAGAACATCTCGACGGAGCGCTTTTGGACCTCAAGATCCTCGCCATGCTCGTGCGGCAAATAAAAGAATATCTGCTCAGCTTCGGTGAATTTCCGATCCCAACCCTTTTTGATCGCGGTATCGGCGAGCCCCAACGCCTTGGCGCCCGTCGCGAAGGTGCGCGCGTCGCCTCGGTAAAGATTGCGGGAAAATTGATCCAACAACACGATTAATGCCAAGGTGCCCTTCGGCGTCTCGGTCCAATGGTCGCATTCGCCTGCCGAGGCTCGGTCATACACGTAGACGAATCGGGTTCGGAGTTCCGCATCGAATTCGTCGCTACGTTCGAACCAGATACCGCGTGTTCTCGCCCGGCACCGGTCCGAACCCAAACTCAAGAATTTCGTCTATTTTTGCGTCCACCTACTTCATCCCGCTCGCCACTTCATCTGCTTGTGTTAGGTTATATTGAGAGCACCGCAGTGAGACAAACAGCGATGACACAGAAAAACAGAACGCCCATAGACGATGCCTCCGCTTGGACCGGCAAAGAACTCGAGGCTTCGGACGACTGGATATGGCGTCTCGACGAACATGATATCGACGAATTCGACGCAGCGTTGGCCTCGGCAAAACGCTTGAACCGTCCCTGGCAGGAGACGACGGCAGGGGACTTTCCGCTCCCTCGTCTGGCGGACCGCCTGAAAGGAACAGCGCGGCGACTAGAGCATGGCAGGGGTGTCACATTGATTCGTGGCATGCCGATCGATCGCTACGAATTGGACGATTTGAAACGACTGTATCTTGGTCTCGGCTCGCATATGGGCGCGGCAGTTATCCAAAACGGCGGAGCCGGACTGATGCGGGAAGTGCGAGATTCTGGGGGACCGCGCGTCGAATCGCCGAGCAAGCTCAGCTGGCACAACGACCGCGCCGATGTGGTCGCCCTTCTCTGTCTGCGCAAAGCGGTGAAAGGTGGGGTTAGCCGCATCGTCAGCGCGACTGCGATCTACAACGCATTGCTGGAACGGCGGCCCGACCTCGCGGAACTTCTGTTCGGCGATTTCTACCGCAGTTCCATCGGCGACGAAGTCGGAACCGACGCGCCCTATTACATGCTGCCGGTCTTCACCATGCAGGGCAGTGCCTTCACCAGCGATCTCTCCCGCGTCTATATTGACCAGGCCCAGGCGTTTCCCGAAGTCCCACGCCTATCCGATGCCCAAACCGAAGCGCTCGATATGTTGGTCGACCTCTCAGAAGAGCTTTGCTACGAACACATGATCGAGCCTGGCGACATTCAGATGCTGAACAATCACGTCACGTATCACGGCCGAACCGCCTTCGAGGATGATGCGGATGCGGGTCGCGACCGGTTCCTGCTGCGGCTCTGGCTGATGACACCGGAAAGCCGCCGCCTGCCGAAAGATCAAGCATCGCTTTGGAGTTCCGCGGAGCTGACGAATTCGCGCATCTCGGAAATTCGGCCGGCATCTTAAACAAATTACAGTTGGAGGAGACATCGACATGACAGCACTCGCGATTCTGGTGAAATTCACCATCCCGCAAGGTTCCATGGATAAGTTCATGGAAGCGGCGCATCACGATGCCAAACATTCGATGCAGGATGAGCCGGGCTGCCAACAATTCCGAATACTGGTGCCGAATGACGAGCCCAATTGCGTCTACTTTTTTGAAGCGTATGACGACCAAGCCGCCCTCGACAATCACCGCACCCAGCCCCATTACGCGATATATTCCAAGGCGGCGGCGGAAATTGGCGTTACCCGAGAGCGTGTCGACCTTACCCTCATGAACCCCTAATCGGCGCGAGGCTTCCATGACGACATACGATTACATCATTGTCGGCGGCGGTTCCGCCGGCAGCGTCCAGGCCAACCGTCTGTCCTCGCGCAGCTCAAATCAGGTCCTGCTTCTTGAAGCTGGGATCGACACGCCGCACAATCAGGTGCCAGAAGAAATCCTCGATAGCTATCCAGGCAAGGTCTACTTCAACCCGAAATTCATCTGGAACGGCTTGAAGGTCCATATCGGCCCGCAATCCCACAACAATCCTGACGACCGGCCACCCGCCAAACAATACGAACAAGCCCGCGTTATGGGCGGCGGCTCCAGCATCAATGGCCAGCTCGCGAACCGGGGTGCCCCCACCGATTATGACGAATGGGGAGAGCGCGGTGCCGAGGGCTGGAGTTGGGAAGAATGCCTACCCTATTTCAAGAAGGTCGAACGCGATCTCGATTTTGACAACGAATTTCACGGCCA
>CAXAGK010000366.1:0-4474 GCA_963968305.1 uncultured Rickettsiales bacterium
TGGCGACGTAATCCTTCATGACCGCGGGATCGTAGATACCGCCCATGCCGAGGAACTTGCCGTGCTTCTCGCAGGCCGCCGCCGCGGTCTCGTAATGCTTGACGACGCGTGCATCACCTATTTGGCCGGGGATGCCCATCTCCATGGTCAGGTCGCTGGTGCCGATCAACAGAGCATCGATCCCGTCGATGGCGGCCATGGCTTCCGCGTTCTCGATCGCTTCCTCGGTCTCGAGCATGACGATCAGCAAGGTGGCATTGTTGATCACCTCCGTCGCTTCGCCGACCGGCGTCGGCACGAAGTCGAGCTGCGGTAGGGAGCCGGTGATGGAGCGTTTGCCGATTGGGGGATACTTCACGTTCTCAACCATATTCTTGGCCGTCTGAATATCGTCGACATGCGGGACGACGATGCCTTGGGCACCGGTGTCGAGAATGCGGCTGGCGTGAAAATGCTGGAACCCCGGCACCCGCACGATGGGGGTGATACCGGCATCCTGCGCGGCGATGCAAATTTGGGCCGCGTTATCGATCGACATGGAATTGTGCTCCATATCGATGAACAGCCAGTCGTAACCGGCGGTCTTCATCATCCTGCCGATCTCGACGACGCGTGTCATGCGCAGCCCGACACCGATGGCGAGCTCGCCCGCTTCCAGTTTCTGTTTCGCGACATTGACGATTTCGGCCATGGATTGGGTTCCTTTGGTTAAGCGGTTTTGAGTAGTTCGTCTGGTTTGTAGGTGGCACTACGTGGGCGGACCCCTTTGCGCGGGCCGTTGAGCGCCTTATTCGCGAAGTAGGCATTCAGCGGCCGGGCTCCATCGTGATTGAGCCAAAGCCGCAGGAGCAGGCGTTTTCGTTCTTCTTCTTCGTAATCCTCGAAATCACCGCGCGAATGCAGGATCACGGAATTGTTGAGCCATTGAATGTCGCCGGGCTCGAAGATCATGGAAAGTTCAACATCTTCGCGAATTGCGACCTCGCCGACGAAATTAATGGCGGCTTGTTCCAATTCAGTGAGCGGAGCGCCGGCTTTCACCGCACCCGCTTCGATGGCTTTCTGATTGAAACGACAAGCGAGGTATCCTTCGTGCCAACTAAAGGTCGGGATGCGATGAGTGACTTCGTTCGGATCGCCGGTCGGCCCTTTACCGTCGAGCTCGAAGTGAAAACCTCGATGCAAGGCGGGCAGGTATTCCGGATGTTTGTTGAAGACTTCGTTGTAAATCGCCATCGAGCTGCGAATGGTGCTGGCGCCGCCGGATTTCGCGACGCGCAAACAGACCAAGCCGACAATATCGGTGATGTCGCAATGAGGGCGCAATTCCGCTGAGCTCATACTGCCGCGATGTTCGCTCTTGGTATAGTCGAACCCATGGTCGCGGATTTCCTGGATCAATTCGCCTTTGATGTTCTGGGACTCTGCCACGCCGATATGCTGGCCGATGCCCCAATAAATTCGGCGGAGGTCGGCTTCGTCGTAGTTCTCGACCGGAAAGCCCCGCATCAGGACGAACCCACGCCCGTATTCCAACTCATGGACCATCCGCGCCAGCTCTTCGGCGAAGCCATCCAGGGGGAAATCGTCTTTCGTGACGTCCTGCTCGGCCAAGCCCTTTTCCTTTGAGTGGTGAAGGGCCGCGTCCATTTCCGCCACATGTTCCGGCTGGATTCGCCAGATCCAAGATGTTTCGTCGCGCAGGTCCTTACCGTGCCAGGCACAGGCCAAGTCTATGCGGACAGGGTTTTCCGGCGTGCCGCCGACTTTCCGAGCATCTTCGGTCATGATCGATTTCCTCCGCTTCTACTCAAACTATAGTTATTGCGGCAACGGCGCGCTTCAATTTCGCGCGAAATCGAAAAGGAAAGATACATGGAACGCTCGACGACGCGATTGCGCGCCCTTCTGAAGGAAAAAGACTTTGTTTATATGCCCGCTGTCTACTATCCGCTCGGCGGCCGGCTGATTGAGGATATGGGTTTCGATGCGGCCTATGTCGGTGGTTACGTCACCGGTGGCTCGCGGGCCGTGAGTGAGCCATTGCTCACCATGACAGAGCAAGTGGAGACGGCGGAGCATGTCGCGCGGTCGATTAAGGCACCAGTGATCTGTGATGCGGGCGCCGGGTTCGGCGAGCCGCTTCATGTGACCCGCACGATAAAGGAGTTCATCAACGCAGGGGTGGCGGGCGTCCATATCGAAGATCAACTTTTTCCGAAGCGTGCGCATTACCACAAGTATGTGGCGCACGCGATTCCGGCGGAAGAGCTTGTCGATAAAATCCGCTGGGCCTGTAAGTCCCGGGACGAGCACGATCCGGATTTCGTCGTCATCGCGCGCACCGACACTTGTCGTTTCGACGGATTGGATGAAGCGGTACGGCGGGTCAATATGTGCGCCGACGTGGGCGCGGATATGGGATTGCTGTTCCCGATGAACGATGAAGAAGCGGAACGAGCGCCAAAGGAATGCAATATCCCCTTGGTCTATGTGCAGAGCCGCGGTAACCGTGAAGGTCGGCCGACCTATTCGATGGAACGGCTGCGGGACATGGGCTACGCCGCCTGTATCGACGCGCAGTTATTCCTGTTGGTGAGCCTGCATTTCACCCGCAAGGCGCTCGAGGAGATGCGCGAGAAGGGCGAGTATTCCGGTATGTCTTGGGATGAAATGGTGGATGCCCGCCAATCAGTCGAGGATTTGATCGGCCTCGACGCTTACTACGAGATCGAGGAGCAGACGGTGGAAGACAAGAAATGGGGCAAGCGTTAGGCTCGCTTTTCTCTCTTCAATGGGGCGTTAGGTTACTTGGTATCGATGCGGTGAAATCGGAGTAGTGCGATGAACGACTTATCTGTCCAATCCATGCGGCGGCTTTCGAAGGCGGGCGGGGTCGAGATTCCCGGGATGGATCTCTCGCGCCAGTTGAGCGAGGCGGAGAAGCAATTGATCCGCGAAGCTTTCCTCGAGCACCACATTCTGATTTTCCGGGATCAAGACCTCTCAAAGGAACAGCAGACCGCCTATACGGAGCAGTTCGGGGAATTGGAGGGGCATGTTATTCGCCAGCGTGACGGCAGCGCGATGCCAATGGTCCAGCAGATCGAAAATCTCGATGAAGAAGGCAAGCCGACTTATAAACCACTGACCCACGGCAACTACTTCTGGCACACCGACAAATCCTATCACGCGGTCCCATCGCTGGCGACGTTACTGCATGCGCAGGAACTTCCGAAGAGCGGCGGCGACACGCAATTCGCAAATATGTACCTGGCCTATGAAGCATTATCGGATGAGCAAAAGCGGGAATATGCCGACCTTCAGGTCGTGCATAGCTGGGAGGCCAATCGCCGCAATACCGGCAACAAACCAGCGAGTGAAGAAGAGCGGCGCGAACGCCCTCCGGTCACGCATCCGTTGATTCGGACCCATCCGGAGACTGGTCGCAAGACCCTTTATCTCGGCGTACACACGTCGCATATCGAGGGACGCGAAGAGGAAGGTCGGAAAATGCTGGAAGACCTGCAGGCTTTCGCGACTCAGGATGAGTTCGTTTATTCGCATCAATGGCGTGTCGGCGATTTAGCGATGTGGGACAATCGATGCCTATTGCACCGCGCCATTGCCAATTACGGTATGTCGACGGAGCGCCGTATTTTACACCGCACGGTAATCAAGGGCGTCGACGTTCCGCATTAGCGGAACCCCCTAACCCTCTCCCACGCGGGGAGAGGGGCTAGACTCGCACCGTTGGACTATCACCCGCAATCGTCGTTCGGATCATGACCCGCGCATGTTTGTCGCGCGCGAAGGGACGACCGCGATGGACGACGGCGCGATTGTCCCAGAGAACCACATCGTTTGCGCGCCAAGTATGCGTATAAACCCGTTCCGGTGCGGTTGCGAAGGCGACTAATTCGTCAATGAGCTGCTTTGCCTCGTCATCGGGCATGCCGACAATCGCGCCTGCGTGGGAGCCGACATAAAGCGACTTCTTGCCGGTCTCAGGAATATCTCGGACCATGATTTGCTTCACCGGCGGTAATTCGTCGTACTCGGCCTGGGTCATCAGCTCAGGGTTGATGCGATTCCGGGACGCCGCGAAATGATGCAACGCGATTTTCCCGTCAATTTTGGCTTTTGTGTCTTCCGGCAGATCGTCCCAGGCGACGATCATACTCGCGTACTCGGTCTCTCCACCCTCCGGCGGCACGGTCTTGGCGGAGAGCATGGAGGCCAGCGCCGGTGTCGGCTTGAAAGAGCTATCGCTGTGCCAGAGCGAGTTTGCCTTGTGGACCATGTTGAGGCGATGATCGTCCGGCACCACATTGCCGTCTTCGCCGACATTGCTCAGGATCACCAACGGGGTTCCGGCACCGTAGGAGCCGACTTTTGTCGCCTCCAGCGGGCCCAATCTTTTGCTGAATGCAATTTGCTGTTCGTCCGTCAACGGTTGGTCCGGAAAGACGAG
>CAXAGK010000367.1:0-4413 GCA_963968305.1 uncultured Rickettsiales bacterium
TACCAAGCCGAATACGCTTGGTCACAGCTGCCGCCGCCGTCAGTGTCGCAAACATATCGTGGTTGCGGATATAATCGTCCGGCAGATTCCCACCCCGCGCGAAGTCAGAAGACCGGCTGGCCGGAATATGGGTGTGGTCCGGCACGAACAACGCGTCGAGCCCGCGCTCCTCCACCGCGATCGCAAGTTCCGTCGCCGAGATCGAGTAATCGGTGACGAACATGGTGACGCCGTATTCCATAATCCGTGTCCTATTTAATGCCGTGAAGTTTCGCCAAATGCCGCCTAAGCCGTTTGCGCCAACAGAAATACCGATAGAATAGCACAACCGATAGCAGCGTACTTCCGTCCCGACAGAGCTTCCATACCAAGACCGACCGATATCACCATCGCGACAGCAAAGCTCAAATTCGCAACCGGCACCACGACGCTAGCTTCCCCTAACCGAAGAGCTTCGATCAGAGCGTTGACAACAACAAAAGCAAGTGTGCCCGAGATAAGAGAATAGACCGCCTTCTTGCCGGTCATTCGCACGCGTCGCTCGCGCAGGGCCGCGTATATAAGGCCGCCGATGATCCAACATCCAGCAGCAATGATCAGCATGCCCTCTGGCACTGCACCTTGTTCCAACGCATATTTCGAAGCGACCCCATAAAGCGCCCGAAAGATAGATGCTACAACGGCAATACTGAGGAAGAGCAAAGGTATGGCTATCTCTCCATCACCGTTTTCAGCCCGCCGGTAAAGCAGCACCACCGCAAATATTCCAATGCCGATCCCCAATATCTTGAGGACCCCGACATCTTCCGAGAGGAGCATAAACGAAATCGCCACGACACCGATTGTATTCAGCCGATAAATCATCGAGCCCAGGCTTACGTCGAGGCATGTAAGACTTTCGATCAGCAGGATATTCGCCATAGCGACAAGAATTCCAGTCACAACTCCATACAGAACCGTCGTCTCATCGAACACCAGTTGCGTGTCATTCGCTGCTAAATAGATTAGCTGCAACGTGAGCCAGACGACCCCACAGCCGAAAACATACATTCCCCGCGAACGTTCCTTCTGTGAGAAGCGTTTGAAGGTCACGTCCAGGCAACCCGCGGCGGCTAAGCTTACCAATGCAAATGTAATGGCAGGTGTCATTCGGACAGAAACATGCCGACGTGGCGGCTCTTCCTCATAAGGCTCGTCAGAATGACAACAGAATTATTCAGCAACTTGAGCCGCCCGTTCCATCAAATCAACCTGACGGTCCGGCACGATCGAGTTGCGGCCGAGATATTGGTAATACTCGTCGTCGCTGTCGCGACAGATACCGCGCAAGGTCCAAAGCGTCTTGCCGAAGACGGTCTCGTTGAACAACCAATTCTCAACCCGAAGGCTCGCCCCGTAACCAGGCTGCGCGGTGATCGCTTCGGTATAGTAAGCCTTCATATCTTCATATGCGAGTTTCAGAACACGCCCCTTCAACAAGTCGTCACGAGGGGCAGGCGCTTCTTGATCTTCAAGGAATGCTGCGACGAACTTTGCCGCATCCTTGATACCGAGGCCGCTTGGTCCGACAGTGGTGCGCCCGCGTGTCCGAACCGCCAGATCGTACCACGGTACCAGACTGTCCATCTCTGCCAGAAGTGTACGACCAAGTTCGCTCGCCGGCGCGTCCGCATCGGGCATACGTGGCAGATCGATGGGACAAACCATGCCGGTCATCTCATCCTCGCCCACCGCGTCGCTTCCCTCTGGCACGTCTTCCGGATAATCCACCAGCACGGGGCCACTCTCCCGGTCCAACAACGCCAGAGCCGCCATCAACACCCGCTTTTGAAAAGCAGAATCGTTCGGCACACCAATCGGCCGACCAAGCTCGAACGGTACCCAGAGTGCCCGCGGTGGATTGGTCTTTTCCGTGTGAATCCTAATCAGGCTGACCTGTGTCGTCGCCAGCCCTTCTTCCTCGAATATGACGCCAAGCCCGCCAACGGCGCGCGTGCATTTCGGTCATATGGGAACCAGCAAGACGGTATCGACCCCGTCCTCCTTCATGGTCCGCGCCATTGATCGCGCGGACGCATCAAGATCGCTTGGATGTGCTGCGCCGGAGACCGTAAAATGAAAATTTCCGACGGATCCGATCACGCCTTCATCAGCCAACTCGTGCATCCGCTCGATTGGGAAGCACACGTTCAAATCCTGTTGGAATCCGGTCCGGTCGAAATTCACCGAGACATGACTCATCACGACATCCGCCGGATCGACATCCCCCGGTATCACCCGGAAGTCCGTCGCGTCCCGCTCGTAAATCGCATCGCCGCGCATATTCAGCGCCGCGGTTGAGAGGATAGCGACGCGGCGCTCGCTCATGGGCTTCGGTGCCACGAACGGTTCGCGTCCCTCGAACCCGGAGCAATCGAGCTCGATCATCATTTTCTGTTCGCTGGATGGTATGGTTTCCAAACGAGCCATCGAAGTCGTCTCCCTACTATCAATTGCCCACGGGGCTCCGCGAAGCCGAGTGGCGCTCCATATATTAATACAGAATGTAGTTCATGCGACCATTGAAGACAGAAACCATGACCGATCCCCTTTTTCAGCCGCTGACCATCCGCCACGTCACCTTCAAAAACCGCTTCATGAGCACCAGCCATGCGTGCGGATTGGAAGAAGGCGGCATGCCGAAGGAGCGCTATCAACGTTATCACGAGGAAAAAGCCCGGGGCGGGATCGGGCTCACCATGTTCGGCGGCTCCTCGAACGTGGCACCAGATTCACCTTCCGTCTTCCAACAACTCTATGTCGGTGATGACGAGGTGATCCCCTATCTCACCCAATTCTCCAAGCGCGTTCATCAATACGGCGCGGCCATCATGTGCCAGATCACCCATCTCGGGCGGCGCGGCGAACCTTATGCGGGCCATTGGCTTCCGACCATCGGCCCCTCCGCCATTCGGGAGACACTGCACCGCAGTTTCCCGAAGGAGATGGACGATGACGATATCGCGCGCGTGGTGAAGGCATACGGCCAAGCCGCGCGGCGCTGCAAGGAAGGCGGGCTCGATGGAATCGAGACCCTCGGTAATTCACACCTGATCGGCCAATTTCTCTCCCCCACCACCAACAAACGCACCGACACCTATGGCGGCTCTTTGGAGAATCGTTGCCGGTTTGGCCTGATGGTATTCGAGGAAATCCGACGCCAGGCAGGCGACGATTTCCTGGTCGGTTTCCGCTGCGCCATTGACGAAGCGATGCAGGAGGGCCTGTCGCAAGACGAGTGTATCGAGATCGCCCTTGTGTTCGAGCGATCCGGCTATATCGACTTCTTCAACGGTAATTACGGCCGCATGGACACGCTATTGGGCCTTGCGGTCGACAACATGCCCGGCATGGCATCCCCCATCGCACCGTGGCTGCAATCGGTCGGTGCATTCAAGCGTGAGGTGAATTTGCCGGTTTTCCACGCGGCGCGGATTACCGATATCGCCACCGCGCGCCATGCGATTCAAGAAGGATTGCTGGATATGGTCGCGATGACGCGCGCGCATATCGCGGACCCGCATCTGGTCAAAAAGCTGGCCGACGGGCGCGAAGATGAAATTCGCCCCTGCGTCGGCGCCACCCATTGTATGTCACCGCAACGACCGGTCTGCCTACACAATCCAGCCACCGGTAGAGAGATCAAGATGCCGCAAACCGTGCAACCATCGGACGGACCACGGCGAAAAGCAGTGGTCGTCGGCGGTGGCCCAGCGGGCCTCGAAGCGGCACGGGTTCTGGGTGAGCGCGGACATCATGTCGTCTTGTTCGAGGCAGCACCGAAACTCGGCGGCCAGATCCTGATGGGTGTGCAAGCAAGCTGGCGGACCGACCTTGCGGGGATCGTCGATTGGCGCTCCAACGAAGCCGAGCGCCTCGGCGTCGATGTGCGAACGAGCCATTATGCGGAGTTGGAAGATGTGCTCGCGGAGGATCCGGATATCGTTATTATCGCTACCGGCGGTGTTCCGGACTTGGATTGGCTGGAAGGCGTCGAGCATTGCACCAGCGCGTGGGACTTCCTGACCGGTAACGCCGCCGTCGGCGAAGAGGTACTGATCTATGACGGCACCGGCCGCCATCCGGCACTGCAATGTTCGGAACACGCCGCGACATCCGGCGCCAAGACCGCTTTGGTTTCGATCGACGGCGAGATGGCCGCGGAGCTGACTTATGCGGAACGCGCCATCTGGAAGCAGAACATTTACGAGAGCGGGGTGAACATGACTTTCGATCATCGCCTGATCCGTATTGCGAAGGATGGCAACCGATTGACCGCGACCTTCACCAATGAAGCAACGGGGCAAGTCGCCGAGCGAACCGTCGATCAAGTCGTCGTTGAGCATGGCACCATTCCGGCGGATGGTCTCTATC
>CAXAGK010000368.1:0-4387 GCA_963968305.1 uncultured Rickettsiales bacterium
CCGTTGTGGCACTCGTAGCAGAAGTTCATAGCCGCTGAATTCTTGCCGCCGATCGCCCAAAATACCTTACCGTCGGGCATAATCATTGAATATTTCCAGTCCAGACTGGCTTTATTGAAGCCGGACGGCATTTTCTGCATCAGGAATAGCGGTCCCACCGCCATTTTCCCGTCACCGGAGACCGTAAAGCTATCTTTCGCTAACAAAGCACCCGGTTTGAACGTTCCGGCATTCTCATACGCACCGTAGTTCTTAGCGTAATCGTTGCCGTAGTTTTGAACGAAGCGATTGCCATGCGTCGCCGATTGATAAGCAACTTTGCTGTATCTACGGAAATTTGTGTAATTCTTCGCAATCGGATTCTTAGATTTGCTGTATGCGGTCGTCATTTCC
This sequence comes from uncultured Rickettsiales bacterium, assembly GCA_963968305.1. Taxonomy (GTDB): domain Bacteria; phylum Pseudomonadota; class Alphaproteobacteria; order UBA8366; family UBA8366; genus UBA6544. The sequence continues at coordinate 394 of CAXAGK010000368.1, forward strand.
TTCAACAGGCAATCGTAGGCCGAAGCAGCCTCCGCAGCAGTCAATTCGACAACTGGAGCTCCGCCACATGGATTGCAGGGGTTACAGGCACCGCACGGATTACAGCCCCTCTTCGCCGCACAGGGGTTGCACGCTCCACAGCCCTTCTTGGCAGCACAGGGATTGCAGCCTTTCTTCGCCGCACACGGGTTGCAGGCGCCGCAGCCCTTCTTCCAGGCTCCACACCATTTTTTGGCCGCGCATGGGTTACATCCCTTTTTTGCTGCACAGGGATTACTCGCTTCGCAGCCTTTCTTAGCCGCGCACAGATTACATCCGCGTTTACCGCCGCAAGGATTACACGCGCAGGGGTTACACCCACGCTTGGCACCGCACGGATTATAGCCCTTTTTGCCCGCACACGGATTGCAACCACGCTTTGGTGCGCATGGCTTACAAGCCGCATGGACCTATGCTGCAAGCCCTGCTCCCGCAATGTCGAGACCAACCGCAAATACCGCCGGCAAGACAGTCGAGGCGAGCATTTTGCCCGTAAACGGAATCATTAAACCCTCCATAAAACTCGTTTACGCGCCGTTTATTCAGCGCTTCCACCCTAGAATCAGTAGAATCAGTTTATACGGATGAACCGTGAAACGCGTCTCACTTCGGATAACGTCATTGTGAAATATCATATAGGCGAAATGTCACCTCGCTCGGGCATAGTTGAGAGACGTTGATTAGAACATTCGAATGCGCGAAGGCACTCTCATACGAACGCCCGACGACAAACGATGTTTAATAGTGATCGACAGGATAGAGGCGATGATAATGTTTCATAAGATTCTATTTTCCGTGGCCACGGCGGTCGTCTTTTCGACCCGGCCCGCATTCGCTGATAGTGATGCGAAAATGGGAAAGACAGTTTTTAATAAATGTCGGGCCTGCCATGCCCTAAAAGTCGGGAAGAAGAAGGTCGGTCCATCGCTTCACGGGATCGTAGGACGCAAAGCCGGGTCGGAAAGCTACTTCAAGTACTCAAAAGCGAAGAAAGCCGCCGGTATTGAATGGACTGCTGAAAACCTAGACAAGTATCTCAAAGCGCCTAAAAAGTTTATTCCCAAAAACAAAATGCCCTACGGTGGCCTCAAAAAGGCCAAGGATCGCGCAAATATCATCGCCTATTTAAAATCTGTCTCTAACTAGCCCTATTGCGAGAACCGGGCATTCCGGCAGAATGATAGCGAAGGTTCAAATTATTGGAGATAACCGATCATGGCACGCGTGCGCGACTTGAGCATTGAGGAAGTACCGGTGGATTGTCAGCCGATCTACAAGCGGTTTTCCGAAGAATACGGGCCATTTTTAAATCAGGTGAAGGTCTTCGCCCATCGTCCGCCCGCTTTGAAACATATCATGGGCCTTCTATTGGATTTGGCCGACGAGGCCTTGTTGCCAAAACGCTATCTAGAAATCGCCCTCGTCGTCGTCTCCAAAATAAACGAATGCACCTATTGCGTTGCGCATCACGCGCCGCGCCTGACGGAACAAGGACTGGCACCGGAGACGGTCGCCAATATTCTCGAAGACGACTGCCCAGGGCTCAACGAGGTCGACCGTCTGGTGCGAGATTATGCGGTTCAGGTAACTGAAAAGCCGCAATACATGCGGGACGCCATCTTCGAGCAATTAAAGGCACATTTCTCGGAAGAACAGATTGTCGAGTTAACGCTACGCACGTCGTTGTGCGGCTTCTTCAACCGCTTCAATGACGCGCTCCAAATTGGTATGGAAGACGGCGTTATCGAAGATATGCTGAGCCACGGCATCGATCGGGATTCGCTCCCGACCGAACACGCGGACGCCGCGGAGTAAAACCTACTCCGCGATCTCCGCGAGGCCTTGGTTCAAGATCACAAGATTATCCCGCGCGGGGATGCTGCCGCGAAACGCGACTTTTCCGTCGTCGAGACGCCACATCTCCGTGCGAATCGTCTCCCCAGGATAGACCGGGGAGGAGAAACGCGCGGACATCGCCTTGAATTTTGCTGGATCGTAACCGCACAAAGTCTTCAACAAAGCGTGGCCCACAACCCCATATGTGCAAAGTCCGTGGAGGATAGGCGCTTTGAAACCCGCTTTCTCCGCCGTGTCAGGGTCACTGTGTAAAGGATTGTAATCACCTGACAAACGGTAAATAAGAGCGGCTTGCGGCAAGGTGGGCAGATTGCATACTTCATCCGCCGCCCGGTCTTCCGGTATGTATTTCGGACTCGAAGGACCCCGCTCGCCACCGAAACCGCCATTGCCGCGCGCGAATGTCGTACTCGTGGTCGTCGCGATCTTCTCGCCCGTCGCAGCGTCAACAATCTCGCGGGTTTGTAAGACCAAGGCACCGACATCAGCTCCTTTGTCGAAAATGTCAGTCACCCGTGTTTTCGCCTTCAGGTTTGCCGATTTAGGGATCGGTTGATGGATCGTAAAACCCATCTCACCGTGCAGGACCTTTAAGTAATCGATGCCTGTATCTGGCTTTGAAATCCAACTCCCGGGCGTGCCCAAAACACAGCACATGGTCGGTAGCGCTCGCAACTTCTTCTCATAGGTGAAGCGAAGCGCGTCGCGATCCAGCGGATCCATATTGAGCCCGACGCCGAGCGCATACAGCATTGTATCGCGCTCGGTATAGGTCTGTTCGACCTCGGGGATGTCATAGCTCATCAGGTGGTCGTAATCGAGCCCCATGGCGTTCGCTCCTTATACAGGATCCCAGGTGAACACATCGCCGGAACGAACTAGATCAGAGAAACTCGGCTCCATTGCCGGCATCGCATGTTCGGCAATGCTCTCCGGTGTCCAGCCTTCCGTGCGTTGTACGGAGCGCACTGGGCGCGGCTGACTGAACAGGAAGATTTCATTGAAGCGCACGCCAAAGATCTGGCCCGTCACTTCTTGCGATTGATCGCTGCAAAGATAGACCGCGAGCGGTGCAATCTTCTCCGGCGTCATCTGTTGAATTTTCGCAACCCGCTCCTGCTCTTCCGGAGTATTCGTCGGAATAGTGCCGATCAATCGGCTCCATGCGAAAGGCGAGATGCAATTGGAACGCACCCGATAGCGTGACATATCCAACGCAATGCATTTCGACATCCCGGCAATACCGAGCTTTGCCGCACCGTAGTTCACCTGGCCGAAGTTACCGACGAGTCCGGATGTCGACGTCATGTGGACATACGAACCACCGGATTGATTGCGGAAAGTCTCTGCAGCCGCGCGTGATACGTTGAAGCTGCCTTTCAGATGGACAGCGACGACGGCGTCGAATTCTTCCTCGGACATCTTGTGGAAAATGCGGTCCCGGAGAATACCGGCATTATTAACCACGCCGTGCAATCCGCCGAATGTATCCTTCGCCTGCTCGACCATTCTCTGCGCGGCGTCCCAATCGGCAACGCTTTCGTCGTTGAGAACGGCTTCGCCCCCTTTCGCTCGAATTTCGTCGACCACTTCCTGGCCCGGACCCTTATCGTGGCCTTCACCGTCTGCTCCACCACCCAGGTCATTCACGACCACTTTCGCGCCATGTTCCGCCATCATCATGGCAATACCGCGCCCAATGCCACGGCCACCACCGGTGATGATTACGACTTTATCTTCCATCATGCCCATATTCGACTGCTCCGTCGCTTTGAATTGATTTCTTGTGCCGCATACCTTCGCGCGGCGCGCCGCACCCTATGCGGGAGACCTTCACGAAGCAATATAGGGATCAGATTTTTCATCGACAGGTCGGGCCATTCAATAATGCAATCCGTCCGATTTGTATGTCCCCACAACGGGGATCAATGCCGACAAACGATAGACTAGAGATTTCCGGCGCGTCGTCTAAACCATCACTGGAGAAAAAGGAATCCCATAATTTTGAGCCGCCCATCCTTTAGTATGACCTGCTCGCGGAACGCACCGGTCGCCACTATCGTGATCTGATGAGTTTCTTGATCGTGAATTGAGAGCC
>CAXAGK010000369.1:0-4384 GCA_963968305.1 uncultured Rickettsiales bacterium
ATGTTTCTTGTATGCCTCGTCCATAGCGTCGAGCACCCAGGGTACCCAGCCAATGCCGGCCTCGATCAGCGCAAACTGAATCTTCGGGAAGCGTTCCAAGACACCGGACGAGCAGAGGTTCGCTAACGGCTCGATGGTTGGAGAGAGCGAGTGCGTCACGTAATTGATGACGGCGCCTCCATTGCCCTTGGACGCCCGTGGATCGCGTCCGGTGGAGACATGGAAGGTGATCGGCAGGCCGGTTTCTTCGACCAGCGCCCACATCTTGTCGAAAACTGGCAAGTTGTAATTGTCATGGTCGACGTCGTGCGCGCCGAAGATAGGTTTGCAGGGCAACGTCAGGCCGCGGAATCCCAACGCGGCAACCCTTTCGATTTCCGTCATCGACCCCTCGAGATCGCCGGTCGCGATGGCCGCTAAGGGAGAGACGATGTCGTTGTGATTGCCGAATTCCTCCCACGCCCACTCGTTCCATACCTTGCATTGCGCCATGGCGAAGACGGGATCCGGCGTCGCCCACATGGCGAGGCCCTTGTTCGGGAACATGATCTCGCCATCGATCCCGTCATATCGATTGTCTTCGAGGCGGCCCTCGACAGTGGCGCCCGCTTTGCCGCGCACACCGTCTTCGCCCAGCATTTTGAAGTCGAATACTTTGGACGGGCGATAGCCTTCGGTGATGCGCCATTTGCCACCCTTGTCGTCGACTTCCACGCGTGGAATGCGATCTAGGTATTTCTTGTCGATGCGCTTCTCCCACAGATCGAACGGTTCGTTCACATGGGTATCGGCGGAAATCATCAGGTACTTGTTCGGGTCGTCGCGCCGCGCGGTACGCTTCCAGCCCTCGGGGCCGGGCGTCTCGCGCCGCCACTGATTTTCCGCATTGGTTTCGTATTTAGGGTGTTCGGACATTGTACTTTCCTCCTGCCACTCACCGGTCGACAGGCTCAAGGTGAGGTTTTGTATGCGCTATCTTCCAAGCAAAGCTCTATTCCGCCGCCAGGCGCCACTGCACCAGCGTATAGGGCGGCTCGGCATCGTCATGGGCCTCGAACACCGCTTCGACTTTGGAGCCTATCACAACCTCCTGATGCGGATCGCCCAATAGGTTGCCGATCATGCGGACATTTCCGGCCTGCGGCAGTTCGACCAACACCACGAGATAGGGTCCCTGGTCCTTGAGCGCGGGATGCACCGGATGCCAGGGGCGTTCCCAACTGTAAATCCTGCCGCTATGTTCGATCTGTTTCCAGGTCATGTTGAATGAGCGGCAGTTATGGCAGACCCATTCCGGGCCCCATTGCCAGGTCCCGCAATCGCTGCATTTCTGGACCATAAGTTCGCCGTGCCGGGTCGCTTCCCAATAATTCTTATCGAGACCGTCTCCTTGTGGGACCGGGATCGGCATGCCTTCGGGCAAATAACTCTCGCTCATAATGTGGCCTCCGATCCCATGATGATGCTACTGACATGGTGGACCATCGGTCCGGCGATGTTGATGGCGACGTCGGCGCCCGGAACCTGATTAACGGAGTCGCCCCGGATCTGCCGAACCGCTTCGATTTGCAGTCCAAGTCCGTGCATGTAGCACTCAGCCAAGTTTCCGCCGCTGGTGTTGAGCGGCATCTTGCCGCTGGGCGCGATCAGGTTTTCCAATTGGAAAAACTCATTGCACTCCTCCGGTGCGCAGAAGCCGTGCTCGACGACGGCCATCATCACGCCGATGGTAAAGTTCTCGTAGCTCTGCACTACATCGACATCACCGGGGCTGACTTGCGCCATCTCGTAAAGGCGGGGCGCCAAAGTGGCGAAGCTTGAGGACGGAAAGTTACTGGCGTTCATGACCGGTGCACCGCACCGATGGTCGGAGCCTTGAGCGGCACCCAGAATAAAGGCCGGTTTTTGCTTCAGATCGCGCGCCTTTCCCGCCGATACGATGATGCAGGCGGCGGCGCCGTCATTCTCCTGGCAACAATCGAACAAGCGGCAGGGCTCTGCGATCCAACGGGAATCGTCGTATTTCTCTTCTGAGAGGGGCCGGTTGTACATCACTGCGCGTGGATTGTTTTGAGCATGGGTGTATGAGGCCATGGAGATCGATCGGAGAACGCTGTGATCGACGTCGTTTTCATGCATGAACCGCATCGCTCGCATCGCGTATTTTTGTAATGGCGACATGATGCCGTAAGGCGACATATAGGCGGCGTCGCCGCTAACATGAGGATCGGGCGCACTCTGGCCGAACCGCCGGAATTGCCCCTGCGCGAGCCCCCGGAAGGCGACCACGCAATCAGCATAGCCGCAAGCAACCGCGGCCGATGCATTGCCGACCGCGGCCGCGACACCGCCGCCGCCGCCGCCCCAGTTCATGTTGGAGTATTTTAACTCCTTGATGCCAAGGGCCGCCGCGATCCGCGTGGGCTCATTGCGATCGTTGGAGTAGGAAGCGAATCCGTCGATCTCCTCTGGAGAGATGCCCGCATCCTCGCACGCGGCCAATATGGCCTTGAGCACCAGGACGAACTCGTTGTCCGGCGATTGCCCGTGTTTGTAATAGGTCGTCTCGCCAACTCCGGCGACCGCCGTTTTTCCTCTGATGGTCCGTTCGCTCATGCGCTGCTTCGCATCCTTTGCCAAATGTCTTATAGGCAAAGTGAAAGCAAATTGACCTTCGGCAAGGGGAAGATCGTCAGCGGCGCAACGCACCTGCGTTGGCGGCAAGTCCGGCAGCGACCGCAATGAGGATCGCTAGAATGCCGTATATTTCGGGGAAATTGTGCGCGAGATTAAATATCTCGGCCTCGATACCGCTTTTTGAGACATAGAGCGGCGTTTTTTGTGCGCTGATCATTTCGCCGTCGCGCACGAGGAAGGCTTCCAGATTATAGATACCTGTCGGTACATTTGCGGGGAAGAAAATTTCCGTTCGGAACAGCCTGCCACCGAGCACGCTGACCCGGCCTTCCAGCATACCATAGTGACCAAGGTTCTGTTTGCTGCGGATCAACGCGGTCTGGAAATCCGCCTTCTCGGCAGGGCCAATTTTCTCGCGGGGCGAGAAGTCGAGATACTCGACACCGATCTGGTGGCGTTCCCGGAGTGTGAACGGCAACCATTCATCGAGTTCCGCGCTCGCCATGACTTGGTAAAAGGAAATCGCGTCGTTGAAGGTAACGGAAGCATCATTGGCCCAGACGCCGGCGACACGCGCCTTGCGGCGCATGGTTATCGGTTTTCGGGGGCCTTGGACGACAACGACCACGTTCCCTTCGCCCTCAATCGCGCCGTAGAGCAACACTTGTTTACCGGTGAATCCTAAGTCGATTTTGACTAAGTGTTCGGAAAGATCGGCGACCAACGCATCAGCCAAGGTCGTCCGTCCCATCGTGGCAAGCAACACGATCAGGGCAATGCGAGTGAGCAGGCGGATCATCATCTTCAATGCCCTCCCGTAAAGCCGATGTTGTAAAGATCATCGGGAGTCATCACCAAGTCGAATCCGATTTTCGCGCAAACCGCGAGGACGATCAACGCCAGCAAGCCGCGTAATTGCTCGCCCTTGAGCTTGGAGCCGACGACCGTGCCGATTTGCGCGCCGATAACCGCACCGGCCAGCAGCAGGAAGGCGAGGACAAAATCCACCGTTTGGTTCAGGGATGCCTGCCAAAACGTGGCGTTCGCCGTGACGAATATGATCTGAAAGAGCGACGTGCCAACGACGACATTGGTCGGCATGCCGAGTAGATAAATCATCGCGGGAACCATGACGAAGCCGCCGCCGACACCCATGATGGCTGACAAAACACCGACAAGGACGCCAATGGTCAGAGGAAGCAGAGCACTGATATAGAGCTTAGACTTTCTGAACCGCATCTTGAACGGCAAGCCGTGGAGCCAATTGTGCTGATGGAGTTTACGGCGTGCCCCACCGGGACGCCGGGAGCGCTGCAGGGCGCGCAGGCTTTCCACCAACATCAAGAACCCAATAGTGCCGAGAAACACCACATAAGAGAGCCGAATCACGAGATCGATCTGGCCGAGATCGCGCAATTCCCGGAACAGCCAAACGCCGAACGTAGACCCTATGATACCGCCGATCAGCAGCACGCCGCCCATCTTGAAATCAACATTGCCGCGTCGCCAATGCGCGATGACGCCGGAGACTGAGGATGCAAGAATTTGATTGGCTTCTGTACCGACTGCAATCGGAGGTGAAATGCCGAGGAAGATCAGCAGCGGTGTCATTAGAAATCCGCCGCCAACACCGAAGATGCCGGAGAGCATGCCAACACCGATGCCGAGACCCAGCAGTAGGAAAATATTCACCGAAAGTTCGGCGATCGGCAGATAAATATACACGTTCCGCCCTTGTGGCCTGTCC
>CAXAGK010000370.1:0-4383 GCA_963968305.1 uncultured Rickettsiales bacterium
TGAAAGCAAGCGCCAGTCCCCACCACCGCTGGGTCCTCGCCCCGCCGGGCCGCACTCGTCCCGGCCTCGATTGGGAAGGCCGCGCCGGCGACGTCCTGCTCCGTCGCCTCGGTGGCAATCTCGAGGAACGCGGCGGAAAGCTACAACGGGGAGCCCGGGCGACGCGATTGCTCCTGGAAGAGGAGCGGTGTGTCGGGGTCGTGGCCGAGGTTGAAGGTAGGGAGATTGAATACCGCGCCAACGCCGTTGTCATCGCCGATGGCGGTTTTCAATCATCTCCCGAACATCTGGCTGAATTCATCACGCCGGATCCGAGCAAGCTGTTCCAGCGCAATGCGGAGAGCGGCACCGGCGACGGCTTGCGCATGGCGGCAGCGGTGGGCGCAGATTTACGCGGCATGGACCGGTTCTATGGCCATCTCCTCAGCATCGACGCGCCGCATCGGGAACGTTTGTGGCCCTATCCGTATCTCGACGCATTGGTCGTCGCAGGCATTTTGGTAGGCTCCGACGGCAAGCGTTTTTGCGACGAAGGGATGGGCGGTGTCTATGCCACCAACTGTGTCGCAAAGTTGTCCGATCCACTATCGTCGACAGTCATCTTCGATCACGAAATCTGGGAGAAAGCGGGCAAACAAGGGCTTATTTCCGCCAATCCTCATCTGCCTAACGAGGGCGGCACACTGCACATCGCTGACACATTGGAAGCGCTATCCGAGAAGATAGGACTCTCAAATACAGTATTATCGGATGGAGTACTATCTCAGACAGTTGACGACTATAATGCTGCCCTCGATAACGGAACCTTCAGCGCATTATCGCCGAGCCGCTCGACTGTCAAAGGGGGTCCGCAACCAATCCACACGCCACCTTTCTACGCCGCGCCAACCCGCGCAGGCATCACCTACACAATGGGCGGCATCGCCATCGACGCGAACGCCAGGGCGCTCCGTCCTGACGATACAATCATCCGGGGATTATACGCGGCGGGTGCCGCGACCGGCGGTCTCGAAGGCGGCGCGAATGTCGGATATGTGGGCGGATTGTCAAAATCTGCGATCACCGGCCTGCGAGCGGCGGAGCACGCGGCGTCCCAAAAGTAATTCATACCCAAAATTTTAAAAGCTCAGCATAAGGTATTTATGTGAAGCAGCGGGCCCACTGGATAGAATATGATGGTGTTACCGACCAAACGGAGACCACGCACATGTCCGAGAAAGTAAACCTCGCGGAAAATCTCAGCTCCTTCAGTGACCACTGGTCACTGCGCACCATGACCGAGTGCAACGGCCATGACGTGATGGTCGTCAAAGTGCTGGGTGAATTTGTCTGGCACAAACACGACGACACCGACGACTTGTTCCTGGTCCTCCAAGGCAAGATCGACATCCAGATGCGCGACCGCACGATTACCCTCGGTCCCGGCGAAATGTTCGTCGTCCCGAAGAATATCAAACACCGTCCTGTCGCCCGCAAAGAGGCCCATGTGCTTCTGATCGAGCCCACCGGCACGCCAAATACCGGCGACGAAGAGACGGCGGCGACGCGCAAGCTCGCTTGACTAACGTGCCCGCCCCGCACAGAGTCGCCCCCGAATTTTGACGCGGTATATACGGGGCATTCCAATGAGTCACAGCGATCTAGAAAAAGCCATTGACGGCGCGTGGGACGACGCGGCAACTATTACACCCAGCACCAAGGGCGAGGTGCGCGATGCCGTCGAGTCGGCGCTTGATTTGATGGATGGCGGGGTTGCCCGCGTCGCCGAGAAAGAAGGCAGCGGCTGGAAGGTCAATCAATGGCTCAAGAAAGCCGTGTTGCTGTCCTTCCGGCTAAATGACATGGAGCCAATGTCCGGCCCGGCGAACTCGCCGTTCTGGGACAAGGTGCCGTTGAAGTCGATGAACTGGAACGCCGACCGTTTCCGCCAGGCGGGCTTCCGCTCGGTCCCGGGCTCGGTCGTGCGCCGCTCGGCCTATATCGCGCCCGGCGTCATCCTGATGCCGAGCTTCGTCAATCTCGGCGCATATGTGGATAGCGGCACGATGGTCGACACTTGGGCCACAGTCGGCTCCTGCGCGCAAATAGGCAAGAACTGCCATCTCTCCGGCGGTGTCGGCATCGGCGGCGTGTTAGAGCCGTTGCAGGCGGACCCAGTAATCATCGAGGATAATTGCTTCATCGGCGCGCGCTCAGAAGTCGCCGAAGGCGTCATCGTCGAGACCGGCGCAGTGCTCGCCATGGGCTGCTATATCGGCCAGTCGACCAAGATCGTCGACCGCGAGTCCGGCGAAATCCATATGGGACGCGTTCCGGCCTATTCCGTCGTCGTCCCCGGCTCCATGGCGAGCGACAAGGGTGGGCCGAATCTCTATTGCTGCGTCATCGTCAAGACAGTGGACGAGCAGACCCGCTCCAAGACATCGATCAACGATCTGCTACGGGATTAAGGGTGGGGCAATCCCCCGCACCGTCACACCGCTTCGCGGCGGGCCCCTTCCTCTCCCGCGAGGGGAGGGATGAATTCTGTTTTGCACTCGGTACAATTCCCTCTCCCCTGGCGGGAGAGGGTTAGGGTGAGGGGGCAATGACCCGCTCCGGCGGTTGTCTCTGCGGCGGTGTTCGATATGACGCCGCGGGTGATCCACTTTGGGTTGCACATTGCCATTGCACCAGCTGCCGAAAGACCTCGGGCGCACCAATGGTGACCTGGGCTGGATACAAGCCGAGCGCCGTCGAATGGACCGAAGCCGACCCGAAGGATTTTTCCTCCTCTGAAGGCGTCCTTCGTCGCTTCTGCCCCAATTGCGGGACGCCACTGACCTATGAGAGCACCCGCTGGCCAGATGAATTGCATATCTTGGTCGCCACGCTCGACGATCCAGAATCCTTGACGCCTAAGGGCCATGTCTATTGGTCCGAGCATCTCGCCTGGCTCGAGATCGGCGACGACCTGCCGAAATTCGCCGAGATCGGCGCCTCCCTACAGAAAGACAACTGACATGTCCCTCGACCCCGTCGCATTCACCGCCGACCTGATCCGTTGCCCGAGTATTACGCCTTTCGAAGGCGGGGCCCTCGAACTGTTGCAACGGACCTTGGAGGGCATGGGCTTTATCTGCCACCGCCTGCCGTTCTCGGATGTGGACACACCGGACGTGGACAATCTTTATGCGCGCTACGGTACCGTCGCCCCAAACTTCTGCTTCGCCGGACACACGGATGTAGTGCCGACTGGACCGGTCGACGAATGGTCGGCCGATCCCTTTCTGGCGGAGATTAAGGACGGCGTGCTGATCGGGCGCGGCGCCGCCGACATGAAGGGGGCTATCGCCGCCTTCGCGAGTGCAGCGCAAATTTTTATCGACAACGGCACCTTTGACGGATCGATCAGTTTCCTGATCACCGGCGATGAGGAAGGTCCAGCGATCAACGGCACCACGAAAATGCTCGATTGGTTGGATGAAACCGGCGAAAAACTCGACATCTGTGTCGTCGGCGAACCGACCAACCCAAACGAGCTTGGCGAGATGGCGAAGATCGGCCGGCGCGGTAGCATGAACATGATCCTCACCGTGAAGGGGACCCAAGGCCATGTCGCCTATCCGCATCAGGCCGATAACGCGGCGCATCGGTTGGTCGCGATGCTCGACGCGCTGACATCTGCATCATTGGACGAAGGCAACGACCACTTCCAAGCCTCCAGCCTACAGATCACCAGCATTGATATCGGCAATCCGACGGAGAACGTGATCCCGGGTGAGGCAGAGGCGCGCTTTAATATCCGCTTTAACGACATGCATACTTCGGACAGTTTAGCGCAATGGATTCGCGGAAAATTGGCCGGCGCATCGGGCGGTACGGAATACGATTTAAAGATCCGGGTGAGCGGCGAATCATTTGTCTTCCAGCCCGGTGAACTCTCTGGTTTGATTTCCGACGCTTGCGAGAAAGTCGTCGGCCGTCGACCGGAACTGAGCACTACCGGTGGGACCTCCGATGCGCGATTTATTAAGAACCATTGTCCGGTCGCGGAATTTGGCTTGATCAGTCAAACCATGCATAAGGTCGACGAACGGACCCGTATTGACGACATTAATAAACTCAGCGATATCTATCTCGAAATGTTGGACGCGTATTTCCACCGGAAATGATCACAAAACAAGAAATATTCGAAGGCCTATATGGCGCGTGGCGGCTTTTGCTCGGAGACCGAGGAGCCATAGCGCTATTCGACAACTCGGTTGCCGGGTTCTGGAAATCCTTCTTCGCCGCCATCTTGGTCTTACCCATCTATTTCGCGATGACCGCGATAGGGGCCATTGAATTCGCTTCCTCGCGCAGCTTGCCGGCCATCGTGTTGATCGTATTGGAGTTCTATAT
>CAXAGK010000371.1:0-4382 GCA_963968305.1 uncultured Rickettsiales bacterium
TTCACGGCGATTTCCAGATTGCGGGCGGTGCATGGCCGTTTGATCGAACCGCTTGACCGCGCGGGCCTGCCGCTGTTTGCCCAACATGTCGATGGCTTGAACCTGCCAACTTTGATCGACATCTTCCGGGCTGAAGAGGATGCCTGTCTGTTGGGCACGGACGCGGTGCGCGACGGTGTTGATGTACCGGGTTCCAGCTTGCGTCTCATCGTCTTCGATCGGGTGCCGTGGCCGCGCCCCACCATTCTGCATCGGGCCCGACGCAAGGTCTTTGGCGCGCGGGCCTATGACGATATGTTGACACGGCTCCGCTTGAAACAGGCATACGGACGGATGATCCGGCGCGCCGGAGATCGCGGTATATTCGTGATGCTGGACCCGATGATGCCATCGCGGCTTGGTGGTGCGTTCCCCGAAGGTGTGGAAATCGAGCGGGTCGGGCTGGCGGAAGCGGTCGCCAACGCCAAAACCTTCTTTGATAAAAACTAGGCAGTTCGCGAGCTGGCCTGAACTCGTTGGCGCGGGCGTTCGCCGCCCAGTACCCGGAGCGCATTGGCGAAGGCTGGAACATCCGAACCCAAAGCCGCGAAGAATTTATCCTCAACGGCACGCACTGCGGCTTCGCTCAGGCTTTGCAGGGCGCGGCCTTCTACCGTAAGGCGCACCGCGAAGGCACGTCTATCGACCTTGTCCCGTATTCTTTCAACCAGTCCCATTTGCGCGAGATTTCGCACAACTTGGGACGTCATCATCGGGTCCGTTCGGCAACGTCCCGCCAGAGCAATTTGCGACACGGTCTCGCCGGCACCCGAGACCGCCAGTCCGGACAAGAGCAGGAACTGCACCGTCGTGACGCCGAATGGGTCTAGCGCGCGCCGTTGTTCGCGTTGCCAGAGGTTTTCCAAGTGCCAGAGTAAGAACCCCGGAGATTGCTTGGCCACCCAGACTTCCTCCTCGCTGTTATCGGTATATCCGTCGCTCATCGCTGTCTCGCACGTAGGGAGTTGAATCTTTATATTATAAGCGCGCTTGTTAAATGTCGAGGGAACTCAATCCACAGAAATCAATGCGTAATGCATGAGCGTTTCTTGCCATTGTCACCTTCGCGGGGGCGAGAGGCCAAATTTGCCTAGCACTGGGACGAAATTGCCGATTTGATCCTTTTAGGCATCTCGGAAGGGGAACAATTTGCCCAGTTTGGGCGCTAACCTTCTGATGAATAATGACTAAAAATCGGCACGGAACATGCATCTTTTACAGGCAAAATCACAACTATGGATTTTGAGCCATGAAAATAGAGTTGCTGAAGAATTCGTTCCGCGGTGTTACCCGTCAGGAAGAGGCCACTCTAGCAGCGTTGGTGATCGTGCCGCGCAAACGCCGCGAACTACCGGTCGCGGGCGGACATTTTGATTCGGTCAACGAGGCTAAACTGGCGGCGAAAAGCGCATTGTTGTCGCTAGCCGCAGCGACCTTTGATCCGCGTCGACTGAGCCGAAGTGCCGCCGAGGCCTTGATCGAGTTTCTGCAAGACGGAGATGTTTTGTCCTCGAATGATGCGCAATTCCTGCTGCTGCATTTGCGCCTTGGAACGGAAAAGCACGCGGCGCTCGATCTTTATTCCTACTTTCAAATGAATCTGCCGGCCGCGCCGGCGAAAGATAACGGCCTGTCCGCCTTGGACGATATCATTGGCCTCCGCTATCGCGCGGCAAGCTAGCCGTCATTCGGTTTGCGTTGCTCTTCGGAGTGACGCTAAAGGGGTCGGGGCGCACTAGGGTCGCGCACATGCGTTCCGGCCCCTCTAATTTATTCACCACTCACAAATCTAAGCCATTCGATGATTGTTAGAAGTCGTTTTCGAACGCTTATAATACTTTGTTTTTGCTGATTCTTATTGCTCCAAAAACATGATTCCCGCAGACTATGTTTCTTAATTGGACAATAGCAGGGAGCATGGTGGAACGATGAACGATCTAGCACTGCAATTGGAAGGTTATCGGCTGACCACCGCAGAGATTTTGTATTACCTGCCGGATCATCCGGTCTTGATCCAAAGTTTCGTGTGGCAGTTCAATGACCTCACCCCTCAATATCCCAAACTGCATGAATTCATGGATTACTGGCGCGGTAATATCGACGCGGCAATCCATTCGGTCGCTGTCATGAGCCGCGAAAAAATCGGTCCCGCGAAGACCCAACCGGTGCGCCAGGAACAGGTGTTGCATTAACACCAGTTCTCCTTTGAGAGCGGCGGGACGGGATCGTGGCAAATATTCCACATGTTTTGCCGATCTTTATGGCGTCCATGAATTGATTGCGTTAGGTTTCGCCCCAACTGCGTTACTAAAATTAAGTACCATGGAGGAACGCCCGGATGACCGTGCGTGTTGCAATTGTCGGTTCCGGACCCAGCGGGTTTTATACGGCGGATGCGTTGATTAAATCTGGGGTGGACTGCGAAATCGATGTCATAGACCGACTGCCGACACCGTTTGGCCTGATCAGAGCCGGCGTCGCCCCCGACCATCAAAAGACAAAGAATGTGTCGCGCGCTTACGAGAAGACCGCGCTAAACGATAGCGTTGCCTATTTTGGCAATGTCGATGTCGGACAAGACGTCGGTATCGAAGACCTAAAAGGTCTCTATGATGCCGTTGTCTTGGCCATTGGCTCACCCTATGACCGCAAGCTCGGTGTGCCAGGTGAGGATAAAAAGGGCGTGTTCGGCTCCGCCGATTTCGTCGGCTGGTATAACGGCCACCCTGATTTTCGCGACCTGGAGCCGGATCTAAATACCAAGGCGGTTGTCGTGATTGGCAACGGCAACGTGGCGATCGATTGCGCCCGCGTCTTGGTCAAGACGCCGGATGAGATGTCGACAACCGATATCGCGACACATGCCGCCGACGCCATCCATGCCGCGCCATTGGAGGACGTCTATATGGTCGGCCGTCGCGGGCCAGTGGAAGCGAAGTTCACTAATGTCGAATTGCGCGAGATGGGCGAACTGCAAGAGTGCACACCGATCATCGACGCGGCGAAAATTCCGGGGGAAGTGCCAGCGGAAGAGGAGATGAGCGACCGGGATCGTCGTCTCAAGGATAAAAATTTGGGAACACTTCGAAGTTTCGTCGACGCGGAGCCGGCCGGCCGCAAGCGCCGCGTGCATTTCCAATTTTACGCCTCTCCCGTTGAAATCTTGGGTGAGGATATGGTTGAAGGTATCCGGTTGGAGAAGACGGAGGTACGCGACGGTCGCGCCATCGGCACAGGAGAGACTTACGATATCCCGTGCGGCATCGTGATCCCGGCCATCGGCTACCAGGGTCAGCCGCTGGACGGCGTCCCCTTCGACGAACGCAATGGGGTGATCCAGAACGATGAAGGACGCGTTTCGGAAGGCGTCTATGCGGTCGGTTGGATTAGGCGCGGACCGACTGGCGTCATCGGCACCAACAAACACGACGGAGACGCCGCGTCTCGGCAAATTCAGGAAGATTGCACCGATGGCGGCAAAGCCGGCCGGGCAGGACTGAAAGATTTACTCACCGAGAATAGTGTTCGTTGGGTTGATTATTCGGATTGGCAGAAAATCGACGAGGCTGAGAAATCGGCGGCGGCGGAGGGCGCGCCACGGCGAAAATTGACGCGTATTCCCGAAATGCTGGCGGCGCTTGACGGATAAGCTTGACGGACCCTCTGTAGATTGTATGTACAAGTACAAATTTCTGGCCACCTAAACCAAGGGTTTGGTATTATCGATCGCAATGTTATCAACGCAGCCTTAATTGTGAGGAGCAGTCTCCGCCGAACGCGGAGCTGTGAAGTCGATTGATCGGACGATCATGCTAGATTGCATTCCAAACATCAGGCGTTTCTAGGAGACGAAGGCATCATGTCAGCGGTTACTGCGGAAGCTCGCGAGTCGAAGCCTCGCCAGGAACTCGACTCGGTCGTCATTCGCTTTGCGGGTGATTCGGGCGATGGCGTTCAGATTACCGGCAGCCAATTCACCGATACGACGGCGCTGGCAGGCAACGACCTTGCTACTTTTCCTGATTTTCCCGCCGAAATTAGAGCGCCAATTGGTACGACCTTTGGCGTCTCTGCGTTTCAGATCAACTTCGGCGCGCGGGCGATCGAGACTTCCGGTGATGCACCGGATGTTTTGGTGGTGCTCAATCCCGCCGCGTTGAAGGTTAATATAGGCGATTTGAAGAACGGCGGCCTCGTCATTCTTGATATCGGTGCCTTTACCGCGCGGAACTATGAAAAAGCCGGTTGGACCACCGACCCGTTGGAAGATGACACGCTGGCGAAGTTCCGCGTCGTCAAAATCGACATCTCGAAATTGACCCTCGAATCCGTTAAGGAATTCG
>CAXAGK010000372.1:0-4370 GCA_963968305.1 uncultured Rickettsiales bacterium
CCTTGTTCTATATCAGAGATATGGACCGCGAAGCCGAAGGAAGAAACATGGAAATCTGATTTGAGGATATTATGGCGCAGGAAAAATACAAATTGATCGTCAGATCAGCCTGATGCTGTAGATCCTGGCAGGATATTGCGCGCCATGGGTGGATTCGCGCGGAAGTCCGCGTATCTCCCTAAAAGATGCATTCAACGCTGCCCCGGCAATTGCGCCGGAGGCTCTAATATGGAGAGCACGATGGGTAAGGTCACCGGCGCCACATTGATGGCGCGCGAACTCAAGAAACAGGGTGTCGACTATATGTTCGGCATTGTCGGATTTCCGGTGCAGCCGATTGCCGCCGCCGCGCAGGAAGAAGGTATTCAGTATGTCGGCATGCGGAACGAGCAATCGGCGTCTTATGCCGCGCAAGCGGTCGGCTATATGACTGGACGGCCAGGTGCCTGCCTCACCGTTTCGGGCCCCGGCGTAGTCCACGGTCTTGCCGGCCTCGCCAATGCGCAGCAGAACTTCTGGCCGATGATCATGATTGGTGGCGCTTCGCCGACATATCAGAACGGCATGGGCGCGTTCCAAGAAGAACGCCAGGTTCAGATTGCCTCGCCGTTCTGTAAGTTTGCCCATGCGGTCGAGCACGTACATCGCATCCCGTTCTATGTCGAACTGGCAGTGCGCCAATCTATCTATGGCCGCCCCGGTGCCGTCTATCTCGATATGCCGGATGACATCATCAACGGCGAGGTCGAGGAAGAAGATGCGGTGGAGACGGCCGTCATTCCGGAGGCGCCACGCATGCAAGCGATGCCGGAGGATGTGGAGAAGGCTCTTGATGTTCTGGAAGACGCGAAAAATCCCGTCGTCATCGTCGGCAAAGGCATGGCCTGGTCGCGAGCCGAGGACGAAGTGCGCGCCTTTATCGAGCGCACGCAACTGCCGTTCCTGGCCTCACCGCTCGGCAAGGGTGTCATGGACGACAATCACCCGCTGTCCGTTGGCGCGGCGCGTAGCCACGCGTTGAAGGAAGCCGACGTGATCTTTGTGATGGGTGCGCGTCTCAACTGGATCATGCACTACGGCATGTCGCCCCGTTTCAAGAAGGGTGTGCGGATCATTCAGCTCGATATTTCGGCTGAATCCATCGGCAATAATGTTGCGACGGAAGTCGGGCTCGTTGGCGACGGCAAGGCCATCGTCGGGCAGCTCAACAAGGCGCTCGAAGATCGCCAATGGTTCTATCCGTCGGACACGGACTGGCACAAAGCCATTGCCGAGAAGGCCAAAGGAAACGCCGAATCAATCCAACCGATGATCGACGACAATTCATCGCCGACCAACTACTATCGCGCGCTCAAGGATATTCGCGAATGGATGCCCGAGAATGCGGTGATCATCGGCGAGGGTGCCAATACCATGGATATTGGCCGCACCCAGCTGCCCAACGCCAACCCGCGTCTGCGCCTTGATGCGGGTAGTTACGGCACCATGGGAATTGGCATGGGCTTCGCCATTGCCGCCGCCGTTGTCCATCCGGAGCGGCCGATCGTCTCGGTCTCCGGCGACTCCGCTATTGGTTTCTCCGGCATGGAGATCGAGACCGCATGCCGCCTCGGCCTGCCGGTGAAAATTGTCGTGCTAAACAATGGCGGTATCGGCACCGGCATCGAGGAATTTCCGAAGGAAGGGCCTCTGCCGCCCCGGGTCCTCACCATGGGGCCGAGCTATGAGAAGATGATGGAAGCCTTTGGTGGCAAAGGTTGGTACGTCGAAGATCCGGCGGACCTGCGGGGCGCGCTCGACGAAGCCATGGCCCATGATGGCCCGGCCCTCGTCAATGTTCGTCTGCACCACGAGGCGGGCCGCAAGCCGCAGCAATTTGGCTGGCTGACGACGTAGGTCTTTACTTCAACCCTCTCCCGCTTGCGGGAGAGGGTTCTATATCTCGCCTCTTTCCCGCATCGCCTTGACGTCATCGGCTTCCATGCCGAGCCATTCGCCATAGACGTCCTCATTATTGCTGCCGTGCACGGGCGCCGGTTTGATTGGGACGTGACTGCCCGACATCTGCAGTGGCCATCCGGCGACGGTAACCTTGCCGCGCTCCGGCTGTTCAATCTCCTGCATCATGCCGCGCTTGAGGAAATCCTCATCGCGCATCAGCTCATAGGTATTGTAGACCGCACCGCAGGGCACTTTTTGGCTGGCGATGGCTTCCATCACTTCGGTCTTTGTGTGCTGCATGGTCCAGTCGGTAATCGCTTTGTCCACCTCTGCCTGATGCTGGAAGCGTAGGTCACCATTTGCCAGACGTGGGTCGTCGATCATGTCTGCGCGACCGATGACCTGGCAGAGCCGCTTCCAATGATCCTCGTTGCCGCGGGAGCAGAAGATATAGCAGTAATCATCGAGCCCTCCCGGCTTGCAGGGATAGAGCCCGCCGGGCGCGGTGCCGGAAACCCCATTGCCACCGCGCGGCAAGACATCATCGCGGGCGGCTTGGCGGCTCATCGGTGTGCGGCAATAGTTCAGCATGGCGTCGCGCATGGCGATCTGGATGTGCTGGCCGTTGCCGGTGGTAACCCGCTGGAACAATGCTGCGATAATGCCCATCGCCAACAGCATGCCGGTGCCGGTATCGCCGACGGTCGAGCCGGGCCGGATCGGCGGCTCGTCAGGCATGCCGTTAATGCCCATCGTACCCCCCGTCGCCTGGGCGATCATATCGAAGGAAAGATAGTCCGCATGTTTACTGTCGGGCGCGAATCCTTTGACCTGCGCGAAGATGATACGCGGATTCATTGCCTTCAGACGTGGGTAGTCGAATCCGAGACGGGCAAAGGTGCCCGGTGCCATGTTCTCGATCACCACGTCGGCCTGCTCGATCATCTTGGTGAGCAGCGCCTTGCCCTCGTCGCTCTTGAGGTTGCAGGTCACGCTGCGCTTGTTGAGGTTGTAGTATACGAAATAAGTCGAATCCACGCCGGGCATGTCGGTGAATCCCCAGCGGCCGGGCTCACCTCGTTTCGGCTCCTCGACCTTCACCACATCGGCGCCGAGCCAGGCGAGTGCCTCCGTGCAGGACGGTCCTGCCTCGAATTGCGTTAGGTCCACGACCTTGATGCCGTTCAGTGCCGGCAGTGTTTCGGTGGTCATCATATCATTCATGGTGGTGTCCTTGCGTCTGCTCGCGCATCCGACCGCGATGGTCGCAGAATGCGCCTCTGAATATCCAAAGGTTGTGTATTCAGGTGTCCGATTCCGCGGCCAAGTCAACGGCAGGCGGGTCGTGCAGCCGCTTAAACGTTAAACCGGAACAAGATGATGTCCGCGTCGTGAACTGTGTAGTCTCGGCCTTCGAGCCGCATTTTGCCCGTGTCTTTTGCGCCTTGTTCACCGTTGCACTCGATGAAGTCGTCAAAAGCGATGGTTTCGGCGGCAATGAACCCGCGTTCGAAATCAGTATGGATCTTGCCGGCCGCAGGAGCCGCCGTGGTGCCCTCGGATACGGTCCAGGCCCGGCTTTCCTTCGGCCCCGACGTATAATATGTCAACAATTTCAATAATTTGTACCCAGACCGAATAACCCGGTCGAGACCGGCTTCCGAGAGGCCAAGCGATTCCAGATACTCGGCCTTCTCTTCCGCATCACCAAGCTGGGAGACTTCCGCCTCGATCGCCGCGGAAACGACAACCGTCTCGGCGCCTTCTTTGGCGGCCATGGCATTGACCGCTTGCGAATGGGCATTGCCGTTGGCGGCGCTTTCTTCCTCAACATTGCAGGCATAGAGCATCGGTTTTGCCGTGAGGAGATTTAGCTGTTGGAAAATCGATATTTCACCGGCTGAGACCTCGACCGTGCGCGCGGGTAGACCTTCGCGCAGGGCTGCAAGGACCGGTTCCATCACGGCGAATTGTTGTTTGGCTTCTTTCTCCCCTTGGCGGGCGCGTTTCTCGATGGGCTCGATCCGGCGCTCGATACTCTCCAAATCGGACAACAGCAATTCGGTCATGACCGTCTCGGCATCGCGGACCGGGTCAATAGAGCCTTCCACATGGGTGATGTTCTCGTCCTCGAAGCAGCGCAGCACCATGACGATGGCATCTACTTCACGGATATTCGCGAGAAACTTATTGCCCAGCCCTTCGCCCTTTGAAGCGCCTCGCACGAGTCCGGCAATGTCGACGAATTCAAGGAACGTTGGCACCGTTTTGGCGGACTTGGAAATACCGCTGATCTGGTCCAGCCGTTCGTCGGGTACCGGCACACGCCCGACATTCGGCTCGATCGTGCAGAATGGATAATTCGCTGCTTCCGCCGAAACAGTTTCGGTCAGGCCGTTGAATAGCGTCGATTTACCGACATTTGGAAG
>CAXAGK010000373.1:0-4369 GCA_963968305.1 uncultured Rickettsiales bacterium
CTCTTCGGCGCGCCACTTCTCCAGCGTCGCTCGGTCGATTGTCTTCACGCCCCAATGCGTCTTCATGCCGTCCGCATAGGTGAGCGCTTGGTCCCGCGCCGCGGCGCTGAGATCGCCATAACTGCGGTCGCTACCGTGATCCAGTTCGAACCCGGCCAGTCGCCACCCCATGGTGCCGCCGCGCAGTGCGACGACCTTATTCGGTATACGAGCGTTAATCAGGGTCTGCGCGCCAATGATCGAACGAGTTCGCCCGGCGCAATTCACCACCACGGTCGTGTCCGGATGCGGCGCGTAATCATGGACGCGATAGACCAGTTCTGCATTGGGAACGCTGACGCCGCCGGGGATGCTCATCCGGTTGAACTCCGCCGGAGTGCGCCCATCCAGAACGACGACATTCTCGCCTGAGTTTTGCATCGCGTGTAGTTCTTCCGCCGAGATTGACGGGGTATGCGCCGCATGCTCCACCACTTCCCCGAATGCTTTGCAGGGCACGTTAACGCCCATGAAGACCTCGTAACCAGCGGCGTCCCAAGCCTTCATCCCACCGTCCAGTACTGCGACGTCCGTATAGCCGAGGGCTGCCATTCGCGCGGCGGCCCGGGCGCCGACATCGTCGCCAGCATCGATCAGGACCGTGCGCGTCGTCCGCCGCGGCACCAAGACACCGAGCCGCATTTCCAGCGTGCTGTAAGGCAGCGGGACGGCATAGAGCATATGGGCGACGCCAAACTCTCCCTCCTCGCGCATATCCAACAGAGCGAGTTCCGCTCCGTCGTTCAGCATTGCTTTTAGTGACTTCGCGTCGACGGTCTTGGTCATGGTGTCCAGCCTTTGCATTCGGGTTCGCAAAAGGAGTTACACGCCTCGGTCCCGGTTTTCAATGCGCGTCGGCCCTCGGTCTATTGTGCAGTGCAGCATAATTTGTCTTATTAGCACCTGCTATTTGGCCGGATCTCTGCAGCGGAAAGTGCCTTTTCAGAACGCGGTCGGCGTGGCGAAAAATGGATGCCAATCAGTAGAATACGCGGTAATATATTGATAAACAATATAAAAACCGGAAATAGCAGCATTGATGAAACGCTGTTTAGATTCATAAACGACGAAGCGCTTCCTGGAAGCGGCGTCGTCGAAGCGGAATTCTGGGTTGGTTTAGAGGGTGTTATCGATGAGTTTGCACCGCAAAATAAAGCCTTGCTGGCAAACCGGGATTCCTTGCAAGCGCGGATCGATTCATGGCACCGCGACCACAAGGGCGGGGGCTCCAATCTGGAGGTGTATAAGTCGTTCCTCTCGGAGATCGGCTATCTGGTCCCCGAAGGCGAAGAATTCGCCATATCCACGGAGAATGTCGACCCGGAGATATCGACGATCGCCGGCCCGCAGCTCGTCGTTCCGCTAACCAATGCGCGCTATGCCCTAAATGCCGCCAATGCCCGTTGGGGCAGTCTGTATGATGCGCTCTACGGCACCGACGCCATTCCGGAGACCGGCGGTGCGGAGCGCAATGGCGCGTTCAATCCCGTCCGTGGTAAGCGCGTGATCGATTATGGTCGCAGCTTCCTCGAGCTTGCCGCGCCATTGGCGGATGGGTCGCATCGGGACGCGACTGGCTATGCGGTCAAAGATGCCACGTTGGTTGTGACTATGGGCGGGGGCAAGCAAGTGGGTCTCGCCAATCCGTCGCAGTTCGAAGGGTATAACGGTGAGGCCACCGCGCCGTTGGCGGTTCTGCTCGGCAATCATCGCCTGCACTTGGAAATCGTCATCGACCGCACTGGCCCAATCGGTAAGGACGATGCCGCCGGTGTCGACGACGTGCTGCTCGGATCTGCCGTGACTACGATCATGGATTGCGAAGATTCCGTGGCGGCGATCGACGGCGAGGACAAAGTGCTCGTCTATCGCAACTGGCTCGGCTTAATGAAGCGCGATCTCTCTGCTTCATTCGAGAAGGGAGGCGAGACATTAGAGCGCCGCCTCAATCCCGACCGCGGCTATACCGGGCCCGACGGCGCGCCGGTGATGGTGCCGGGGCGTAGCTTGATGTTGGTGCGTAACGTCAGTGATATCCTGAAATGCGGCGCGGTTCTCGATGCGGACGGCGCTCCGGTAACGGAAGGTATCCTTGATGCGATGGTGACGTCGCTCATCGCCAAGCACGATTTGGATGGCGTCGGTACTCACGGCAACAGCCGCGCTGGGTCGGTCTACATCGTGAAGCCGAAAATGCATGGACCGGAAGAAGTTGCTACAGCGGCCGCTCTTTTCGCCGCCGTAGAGAAATTTCTGGGACTTCCCGCTCTGACGCTGAAGATGGGCATCATGGACGAGGAACGGCGCACCACAGTGAACCTGAAGGAGTGCATCCGGGTCGCGAAGGACCGGATCGTCTTCATCAACACCGGCTTCCTCGACCGTACCGGCGACGAAATTCACACCTCTATGGAAGCGGGACCGGTGATCCGCAAGAGCGATATGAAAGCCGCTCCGTGGATTCAAGCCTATGAGGATTGGAA
Source organism: uncultured Rickettsiales bacterium (assembly GCA_963968305.1). Taxonomy (GTDB): domain Bacteria; phylum Pseudomonadota; class Alphaproteobacteria; order UBA8366; family UBA8366; genus UBA6544. Next base: position 2,523 of record CAXAGK010000373.1, read on the forward strand.
CGTGGATATCGGCCTCGAATGCGGGCTGCAGGGCAAAGCCCAGATCGGCAAGGGCATGTGGGCCATGCCGGACCGGATGGCGGAGATGATCGAGACAAAGATCGCCCATCCGATGGCAGGGGCCAACACCGCCTGGGTCCCGTCGCCGACCGCGGCCACGTTGCATGCGCTCCACTACCATGAAGTTGATGTGGCAGAGCGCCAGGCGGAGTTGAAATCGCGCGGACGCGCTGACCTGACGAAGATTCTCTCGATCCCGGTCGCCGAGCGCCCTAATTGGACGCCCGAGATGATTCAGCAGGAGCTCGACAACAATGCTCAAGGTATCCTCGGCTACGTGGTGCGCTGGGTCGATCAAGGGGTGGGCTGCTCGAAAGTGCCGGACATCAACAATGTCGGCCTGATGGAAGACCGCGCGACGTTGCGGATCTCGAGCCAGCACATCGCGAATTGGCTACACCATGGGATTTGCTCCGAGAGCCAAGTGAGGGAGACCATGCGCCGGATGGCGACGGTGGTCGATACCCAGAACGCGGGCGATCCGCTCTACACGCCGATGGCCCCTGATTTCGACACCAGTCTGGCCTTCCAAGCTGCCTGCGAGCTGGTCTTCAAGGGCCGCGAGCAACCCAATGGTTATACCGAGCTGGTCCTGCAAGGCCGCCGTGTCGAAGCGAAAGCGGCGCAAGCAGCTTAGACTCCGTTCGCCTCTAACTGCTGGGTCATTCCGGGGCGCCCCCGCTTCCGCGAGGACAGGCTGCGCGAACCCGGAACTATATCCTGAGTATGTCCAAGTGGTAGGTGAGCGAAGTGTGGGGCTCAGGCCATAATTCCGGATAACCGTTCCGGTTTCCGGAATGACAGAGATTTAAAAGAACAGCGTCAGGTTCTTCGCCAGCAGCACGTTTTGGTCGAGGAAAATCTCCCGCGCGGCGATCTTGAAGCCGGTGCCGTCGCGGCGCAGCGTGTCGTTGCGTTTGCCCACAAAGAAATCAGTCTCGGTTTCCGTGCGGTTGCGATAGATCAGGAACCGGCAGCGGGTTGAAAGTGTCTCGCCGTTATCCGTCACTTGCAGATTCGAGAACATGTGACTGGTGCGCGAGACCGGCTCTTCCGCCCAGTGCAGTCCGGTCTCGATTTGGCGAACCCGTTGTTCGAGCTCGAATTTGCCCTCGTCGAACCAGTTCAGGTCGAGGCCTTCACGGGTGTGTTCTTCGTCCCACGTGCCGTGCTCTTTGTTGATCGTCAGCGGCATCCAATAGCGCACGTCTTCCGTCAGAATGTTAAGCCAGGCATCGAACTGGCGGCTGTCGAGCATCTCCGCTTCGGCGTTGTAGAATTGTTCGACCTGATGGCGCAGCAGGATTTGGTCAAGGAGGGCGCGTTCCGGTGTCGTGTTCATGATCGGCGCTTCCGTCAATCTGCCGCGTCGACCAGCGTCGGCATGCGGTCCGCGCCGGGTGGCACGTCCATCATCCGGGCCCAGCGGGAGTAATAGGCGCGTTGGTTCTGCTCGGAGACATCCTCCGTCGCATAGATATCGCCGCCGAGCCATTCCGCGGGCCACGCGCGCTGCTCGTGGCCCATGCCCATGCCGTAGTGGTAGTCATGGCGTTTGGCGATGGTACCGCGGGCCCCTTCGTGGGCGGATGCCCAATTCTCCATGTCGTCCTGTTCCGTCAGGCCCGACGGCCCCTGATAGCGGATAACATAGTGGCGCAGCACGTCCTTCACTTCGTCCGGCGCTTCCTTCGGCGCCAGGAAAATGCGCCAAATCTCCGTCTCGTGGACGCCGCAGGGGTGCCACGAGCCCATGCTTTGCACCCCGTTTGAGTAGGAGACGTTTG
>CAXAGK010000374.1:0-4354 GCA_963968305.1 uncultured Rickettsiales bacterium
CCGTTCTGGCAGAACAATACCCCGGTTACGGCTGGGAGCGGAACGCCGGTTACGGCACTAAAGATCATAGAGAAGCGCTCGCCCGACTCGGTGTAACTCCCGCCCATAGGCAAAGTTTCGCCCCCATTCGGGCCGCAGCCACTAGATATAGCGAATGAAAACTATTTAGACTCAATATATTGGTCTAAATATTTAAGTTAGTACTAGGCAAATTCTTCATATTGACGCGATAAATCGAATGAATCATCCTCAATACATGAAAAATGCAAAACAATACTCCAATACTCTTCCCGAAAACGAGATTCTATTGGGTGATTCATTGGAATTACTCGCGTCGTTACCGGACCGCTCGGTCGACATGGTTTTTGCCGACCCGCCCTATAATCTGCAGCTAAGCGGGGAGTTACGGCGCCCGAACGACAGCCGCGTCGACGGTGTCGATGCGGCGTGGGACAAGTTCGACGGTTTTGCTTCCTATGACGAGTTTACATGGAAGTGGCTGGACGAATGCCGCCGTGTCCTGAAGGACGATGGAACTCTGTGGGTAATCGGTAGCTATCATAATATCTACCGCGTCGGCGCCACGTTGCAGGATTTGGGGTATTGGATTCTAAACGACGTCGTCTGGGTTAAGACCAATCCAATGCCGAATTTCCGGGGACGCCGCTTCACGAACGCGCACGAGACGATGATTTGGTGCGCACGTTCCGCAGATTCAAAATATACCTTCAACTACGAAGCCATGAAGGCGCTGAACGAAGACCTGCAGATGCGCAGCGATTGGGTGATGCCGATCTGCACCGGTCACGAGCGCTTGAAAAATGCCGAAGGCGCGAAAGCGCACCCGACGCAAAAACCGGAAGCGCTTTTGCACCGCGCCATACTGGCCGCAACCAATCCGGGCGACATTATCCTCGATCCGTTTTTCGGTACCGGCACCACCGGCGCCGTCGCGAAAAAACTCGGACGCAAGTATTTGGGGCTCGAGCGCGATGAAGCCTATGCCAAGGTCGCGCGAAAGCGTTTGGCACAAATTCCGATGGCGGCCGACATCAGCTTGCTGCAGACACCGTCAAAGCGGAAAGAACCGCGCATTCCGTTCGGATGGCTGGTCGAACGCGGACTGCTGGAGCCGGGTACGGTCTTGCACAGTAATTGCCGCCGCTGGACCGCCAAGGTCCGCGCCGACGGCACGCTAATCGCTGCCGACCATCGCGGTTCGATCCACCAAGTCGGCGCCGCCGTTCAAGGCGCCGAGAGCTGCAATGGATGGACCTTCTGGTATCTGCCAGGCGACGGTAAAGGTGTGCCGATTGACGTACTGCGACAGAAATTACGGGCCGAATTGAATTAGATCGCCAAATCCTTGGTGAAATAATCCTTAATCACCGTCTCGAACGTCTCGTCGTTGAACCGAAATTCATCTTCTCGCTCTGCAAAGGGCCGATAAGTGAAGCGCGGCTCCTCGGGCCATGCCTGATGTCGAGCATCGATGGCGACCTGGATGACGGCGGAACGTTCGAAAACCCGCTGTTCGTCGTAGACAATATTTTTATCTTCCATGGCAAGCGCCGCTTTAGCACCCAACACCGACTTTCGGCGATGAAAGCCGAATGTCAGAGAGATCCGAAGATCCGGCGAGGAATTGGCGAAAGAGCCATGGAGCATCTGGCGATTAACGATGGTCACGTCACCAGCCTCGCACACCAACGGCACAGCGTCTGGTAATTGCTCGCTCCCGCCATTCTCCGCGACCAACGCCTTAATATCGATCCGCCCAAGCTTGTGACTGCCCGGCACGACCCAGAGACAATTACCGAGAGTCGAAGGATAGAGTTGGACCTGAAAATTGAAACCGTGAATACCCGCATCCCACTCTGGCGAGTCCCAATGAGTGACCCCGTCCTGATGCCATGAGACGGCCCCGCCGAGGCCCGCCTGTTTTACGAAAATTGCGTCGTTGAACGGCACAAAATCTTCGCCATTAATGGATTCAGCCACCGCCAGGAGATGCGGATGGCCATAAAGACGCAGACCGGATGGCATGGAACGGCACATGGAATACATGATGAAGACGACATCCTCCGGCGCGTCGCCGTCGGGTTTCGGTTGCGCCATCTGTGTCGGGTGACGACCGCCCAGCTGTTTCGTTCCGCCCCAAGGGTCGGCCAAGGGTTTGGAGAAACGGTAGGGCAGGCGTGGATAGTCGATCCCGAGTGCGGGTCGGCCTTGCGCGTCAACCTTCGCGTCACGGGTTACGGGCGCGCGCTCAAGCATCTCTCCCGCGTCACGCCGCAACGCCGCGATCTCGTCTGCGTCGATGACGCCCTCGAAGATGTAGTATCCGTGTTCTTGAAATGCGCAAAGGATATCCGGGTGCAATTTGCCATCCGCACCGAAACGCATCGGTCCTCTGTTACCGATTTCTTTCTCACACTTTTGGCCGGCTTCAGCATATGCGCGGAGCCCCGCCGCGTGTTCTTCCTTGGTCGGCGCCACCACAGACATATCGTTCATCGCCTTAACCTCCGATCTCTTCCGGATCATAGGATGCCCCTTGGGCGCCATATCCACCGTCAACATTTAGAATTGTGCCTGTCGTCCAGATGCATTCGTCGGAAGCGAAAAACAGCGCCGCGTGCGCGACCGCGTCGACGGTACCATAGGCGCCGACCGGAATACGATCCGTATAGGCTTTCTTGCGGGTCGCACCGTGATGGCTCAGCCCAGTTTCAATGGGTCCGGGCGCGATGGCGTTGACCATCACACCCTGCCCCGAAAGCTCGGTCGCCAAGACCTTACAAATATGCATCGACGCTGCCTTCGACGCACCGTAAGCGGCACCACCCATATTGCCGCGTTGGCCAGAGATCGACCCGATCTGGATGATCCGTCCACCACCCGCTTCCACCATCACGCGCGCCGCCGCCTGGGCGGTCAGGAACGAGCCGGTAAGATTAATACCGATGACCCGGTTCCAATCCTCAAGCGTGGTGTCGAGCGCTAACTTATGCAGACTGACGCCGGCATTATTGACCAAGACATCGATCCGGCCGAACCGGCGAACAGTCTCAGTCACTTGCGCCTCGCATTGGGCCGGGTCCGCGATATCGGCCTCGAAGGCCTCCGCCGTGCCGCCCGCGTCCACAATGGCGGCGGCCGTTAGCTCAGCGCGAGCCACGTCGCGATCCGTACACAACACAGAAGCACCTTCTTCCGCAAAACGCCGGGCCATCGCACCGCCCAACCCACCGCCGGCGCCCGTAACCAGAGCGGTCTTTGACTTCAGCCTCATTGGTTCTCTCCCTTTAATCCTTATTCCTGAATATAGCGCCAGGTCGGGCGCAGGGTATTGCTTGCGGCTGCGCGGAACAATTCTACCATCCTTGTCACCTCAAGGAGATTTACATGTCCACCTCCCCGAAATATCGCAAAGCCGATTATAACGAAGGACATCCGGCGACTTTGCCGATCGCGGAGAATACTCCACTGCCAGACCCAACGACGTTCGGTGATCCCAATTTTTTTTCGCCTGATGCATCCGTCAACGCTGAAGAAGCCGAGCATTTCAAACGCGAGGGGTTTATCGTCAAACGCGGTCTCCTTTCCGGGACCAATGCGTTCACGGAGATGATCGATCACATTTGGCGACATGTGCCCGACGATACGATTCATTCGAATGATCCCAATACTTGGATAGACCCTGCGACGGATCAATGGACCGAATCGATCTCCCTACGAGTAGGATTGCTGGCGCAGAATAATTGGAAAATTCGCTCCAAAGGCCCGGACGGCATCGGAACCGAACAATTTCTCACTGACCAAATGGCCAATCACCCGAACATGCAGCAGGTGGTGGAAGCGCTCATCGGTGGGCCGGTGCAGCCATCCCATCGCGTGCGCGGCATTTATTGCGTATTCCCGTCAGCCCCGGGCACAACGGGCCGATATAACGTCCACATCGATTACATTTCTTCGCATGTCGCGGCGATGATTATCGGTAGCGAGATCGCACCGCGCGGCGGTGGTTTCATGTTTTGGCCCGGCTCTCATATGGTTTTGCACCCGTATTGGCAGACGGTCCATGGCAGCGGGATGGCGGTCGAGCACAGCGAAGCGTTTCGCACTGCGAAAGAGAACATCCTGCGCGACACCATGCCCGTTGAATTCACCGGCTCGCCCGGCGACGTGATCTTTTGGCACCCAAGGGCACTGCATTCGGCCGGAATCAATCATTCGGCGGAATACGGCCCTCCCGCCATTCGGATTATCATCCCCTGCGACTTCCAGCGCGCGGGTCAGAGCTATTTCGACGATCCTGACTACGGTCCCGGCGAGGAATTCCAGTGGTGGA
>CAXAGK010000375.1:0-4319 GCA_963968305.1 uncultured Rickettsiales bacterium
GTTCGGGCCGGGCGCCGTCGTGGTCCGGGAGGTTCCGGCCATGTTGGGGCAAGTTGACGTTCAAGGCTTGATCCGAGATTTAGCCGATGAATTGGCAGAGCTCGGCGATGGTTTTGGATTAAAAGAGCGCCTTGAGGACGTCTGCGGGACCATGGCGTGCCACGGCTCTGTACGTTCCGGCCGCCGCCTCAACGGCGACGAGATGAATTCATTGCTACGGCAGATGGAAACGACCCCGCACTCCGGGCAATGCAATCACGGCCGCCCCACTTATGTGGAGTTGAAACTCGCGGATATCGAACGTCTGTTCGGCCGCCGCTGACAGCACGCTTGACCCCGCCCGCCTCGGCTTATATCCCAACTCCCCATGCTCGCAATTTTCCTCGCGGCGCTCGCCAACGTCATCGGCCTCGGCGTCATCGTTCCTCTTCTCCCCTATTTCGCGCTGCACCACGGTGCCGGGCCGTTGGAGGCGACGGCACTGTTCTCGGTGTTTTCGCTGGCTCAACTCCTAACCGCGCCACTATGGGGACGGCTGTCGGATAAGATTGGGCGCAAACCGGTTATTTTGATCAGTTTCGCGGGCTCTGCACTGGGATATTTGTGGCTGGCCTTCGCCACCGACCTGCAGATGATTTATCTGGCCCGGATATTTTCCGGAGTCATGAACGGCTGGCTGGCGACGAGCCAAGCCTATGTCGCCGATGTGACCGACGACGAGGGCCGCGCCAAGGGGATGGGCATGCTCGGCGCCGCCTTTGGCCTCGGCTTCGTCTTTGGTCCAGCCCTCGGCGGATATCTCGCCGGGGAAGCCGTCATTAATTATCAATTGCCCATGCTAATCGCCGCTGGTGGCTCCGCAATCGCCTTATTGGTGAGCGCCGTCCTATTGCGCGAGGCCGAACGCCATGCAAACCACGGCGTCTCCACCATGCGGTTTCTGCCGCAGATCATTTCCATTCCGATCCTGTGCACCCTCATCTCGCTCTATTTCGGCATGTTCTTTGTCTTCGCCGGGATGGAGTCGACCTTGGCGCTATGGTGCGAGCGGGTCTTAGATATGGGGCCACGCCAGGTTGGGTATTACATGGCCTTTGCCGGTATTTGCGGCGTTATCGTGCAAGGCGGCTTGGTTGGACGACTGGTCCCGCGTATGGGCGAGGCCCACGTCGTTGTCATGGGGTTACTCTTTACCGGGGCTGGCCTGATCGGATTGCCGCTGGTGACCGAACGTATTTGGCTGCTGCTGCCGATCGCATTACTGTTCATCGGCTTCGGCTTCGCCAATCCGTCATTGCAAAGCCTTATCAGCCGCACCGCACCCGACAGCATGCGCGGCGGCGCCATGGGGATCGCACAATCAGCGAATAGTCTCGGCCGCATCCTCGGGCCCGCATGGGCCGGTTTCGCTTTCGCCTCGATCGGGGTCGCCTGGCCGTTCTTCTCCGGCACCGCCATCCTGGTACCCATCGTCTTGGTCACGCTCATCCTCGCTCGGCAAATCAGCCGCGCCAAACAAGAATGACGATCCGGGCCGCGCCGTAGCGCCTGTCATCCAATCTTTCAAATCCATGTGGCGGATCGAACGTTTCGCCCTTGCCCAGTTCAACGCAACAAATTGCACCTGCCGCTATCCATCCGGCGGCCGACAATGCTACCAAGCTTGGGCCGAGTAATTCCTTGCCGTAAGGCGGGTCCATCAGAATAAGACTGCAGGCGCTCCCGGCGGCTGGTGGGATAGCCGCATCGGCCTGATGAATATCGCACGCCTGCCGAGCGCCGCAGGCTTCAATATTCGCCCGGAGAACCGTGATGCTTGTGGCAGCCTTTTCGATGAAACTCGCGTGCTTGGCGCCCCGCGACAATGCTTCAAGACCCAATGCGCCCGTCCCCGCGAACGCGTCGAGAACAATTGCGCCCTGCAAACGGAAGCCCGTTGCGGCCGGTTTGCCATGCGCCAACACATTGAAGAGCGCCCCCCGCGCCCGATCAGAAGTCGGCCGGATATCATTCCCCTCGGGGGTTCGCAGTTTTTTACCGCGCCATTTACCGGCGATCACGCGCACGGCGGCGTTTCCTTTGATCTCCCTCACCGAGTTGTTCAGCGAGCGCCTTGCGCGGCACTTCATCAACCGCGTCGCGTTCCAAGTTGCCTAATTGGAATGGACCGTAGCTGATCCTGATCAATCGCGTGACTTGGAGCTCCAGATGCTCGCAAATACGGCGCACTTCGCGGTTTTTCCCCTCGCTCAAGGTAACGGACAACCACGCGTTCGACGCCTGTTCGCGTTCGAGCGTCGCTTCGATAGCGCCGTAGCGCACCCCATCGACCGTGGCCCCCTGCGCCAATCCCGCGAGCTTGTCCTCATCGACCCTGCCATGCACCCGCACCCGGTAACGCCGCCGCCAACCAGTATCTGGATGCTCCAACCGACGCGCCAGGTCGCCGTCATTGGTCAACAGTAGAAGGCCCTCGCTGTTGTAATCCAGGCGCCCAACCGTCATCACGCGCGGCATATCGGTGGGAAAGAAATCGAAGACGGTTTTTCTGCCCTCTGGGTCCCGGTTGGTCGTCATCGAGCCTGCCGATTTGTGGAACCGCCACAGCCGCGTCGGTTCCGCATCTGGGATAGGATTTCCGTCGACGGTCACGATAGCGCCAAGCGGGACATTGAACGCCGGGCTTTCCAGGGTATTGCCGTCGACAGCGACACGTCCGGATTCGACCCAACGTTCCGCTTCCCGACGGGAGCATAATCCCGCCCGGGCGATTCGTTTCGCCACGCGCTCCGGTTTGATCTCTGTCATCTCAACGGCGTCCTTTTCATTGGCGGCAGACTGTATGGCGCGGCGCACCCTTAATCAATCGCCGCAAATTTAATTGACAGTTATATGCATATGCAAAGGAATTATTCAATGACCGACACTCACCACGCTTCTCTCTCCATCTACGGCAATCCCGCGGCAAACCACGGTCCCATGCTGACGCTCCTCGCCGGGTGGTTCGCCTTCATCTTCACCCCTGCGGCGGCGGGTATTTTCGAGCGTCCAACGGGCTCCCCGCCATTGCCGACAATAATCGCCGCGCGAGATCGATCCTCGGCTTCTTTTTCCTCTACGCCACACAGGAACGGTTCCGGCGCTATGTCTTGAGCCTCGACTTACGGTTCCTCACCATTGTCCATGCCTGGCGAACGGTGGGGTTTGCCTTCGTCCTCCTGCATATGCGGGACGCGCTGCCGGGACTCTTCGCTTGGCCGGCGGGTTTGCGCGATATCGCGGTGGCGATCACCGCCCCCGGCATTCTGTTCGCTTTGCTGAAAAGCCCCGGCTTCGCCAAAAGCAACCGCTTTATCTGGTGGCATGTCCTGGGGCTGGTTGATTTTGTCGCCGCGGTCGGCACAGGTGTCTTGTCGTCGGGCGCTTTCGCCACTCTCTATCAACCAACCGTGACGTCGAGCCCGGTAGCCGAGATACCGCTTGTTCTGATCCCAGCCTTCTTCGTCCCGCTTCTAGCCATCACGCACTTCGCCGCCATCTTCAAGACGTTGAAGTTACGACAATAGCGGCCGGACACTGCCTGGAACGGCGTGCCAGGCTCCGCATAGGCGGCGGCGAACCCTGCTTGACGGCGCCCATTGCCGTCGGCAGGGTTCAGCCATGTCCGAAGCAGATCAAAACTATATGGCGCTGGCGCTTGAAGTCGCCGAACGCGCCGCCGCCCGAGGCGAAGTGCCGGTCGGGGCGGTCATCGTGCAGGACGGCAAGCTCTTGGTCCGCGCGGGCAACCGGGTCGAGGCCGACAACGATCCGACCGCGCATGCGGAAATCCTCGCCATCCGCGCCGCCGCCGACATGCTGGACGCACCGCGTCTTCCCGACTGCGACCTCTACGTCACCCTGGAGCCTTGTGCCATGTGCGCTGCAGCAATATCGTTCGCCCGCATCCGGCGGCTCTATTTTGGCGCATACGATCCGAAAGGTGGCGGTGTCGAGCATGGTGCGCGCTTCTTTGGACAGGCGACCTGTCATCATGCACCAGATGTCTATGGCGGAATCGCAGAGAGCGATTGCGGCGAGCTGCTGAAAAAATTCTTCCAGGACCTTCGCGACTAATCTCTACCAGACGGATTCCAGCAAGTCCGTCAATGCTGCAGCCGTGGCGATATCCGCATCGGGCGCACCCAGATAACCGAGTTCAGTAGAGACCGCTTCCGCAACTGCGGGTATCTCCCCGCGCTTGGCCCCAGTTTCCGAGAGACGCCGCGGAATAGTGAGCGCGTCCAAGAAAGCTTCGATGCCCGGTGCCGCCCCTTCGT
>CAXAGK010000376.1:0-4300 GCA_963968305.1 uncultured Rickettsiales bacterium
ACTCCTGAACTAGGCTCGCGTATCGGCCTTTCGATTGAATACCGCTACACGGGGGGCGCAATGATCAAGAGAAGGGTAAGACTGAAACGGTATATCCTATGCATGCTTTCCGGATAGAGACTCGCCACTGCCCGGATCTTCGGATGTGGCTTGCGATCTTTGAAAAGCCCTTCCCCGGTATACGCCCAGTAGGCCACATCGGATTGCACAAATCCCGCATCGAGCCAACCCGCCGAAACTCCCTCTACATTTCTCCACTGATCCGAGAGAGGTTAAAGCCGATGCCGTCAAACTGGGAACACCGCACGGGATTTTTCCCCGCACCGCCTCTCGCCGGGCGGTGCGGTGATAATGCGAGCAACTATTTGTCCGATCGGATAATAGGTCCCGCCTATATGGCCGGTGCCTATCTTGAATTGCTTTGCGCTTGAGCGGATGCCGCCAACGCGAACACCACTAAAAACACTGGAATGCCGAGCGATTGACCGATCATATTCCCTGCCTGTGCGGGTTTCCGTTTCTGGATAGTATGTTATTCGCAGAGATGCTCAACGAATCTGAACCATTTTCGCGCGCGCCTCTCTGCTAAGTTGGGACACGAGCAAACACTCGTGATGCACCATCTAAAAGTGTTTGGGCAGCAGCCTATTTGGAAACTCCTTAACGAGACAATCGCGAGACTGGAATCGAAGACTGACGGTTACTTTCCGGCGTAACCGACGCCCTTCAATGCCGTCTCGATCTCGTCCAATATGGTTGGATCGTCGATCGTCGCCGGCATTCGGTATTCCTCGCTATCGGCGATCTTTTGCATGGTTCCACGCAGAGTTTTGCCGGAGCGGGTCTTTGGTAATCTACCGACAACGATAGCGGTCTTGAAGGCGGCGACGGGGCCGATGCGCTGGCGCACCATTTTCACTACTTCGCCGACAATCTCATCATACTCCCGGTCTACTCCGGCGGAGAGAACGATGAAGCCGAGCGGTACTTGCCCCTTGAGCTGATCTGCCACGCCGATGACCGCACATTCGGCGACATCCGGATGGTCGGCCAAAATTTCCTCCATGGCACCAGTAGAGAGTCGGTGTCCGGCGACATTGATGATGTCGTCGGTGCGGGTCATCACGAAGATATAGCCGTCCTCGTCGATATACCCGGCATCCCCGCTCTGATAGTAGCCCTGGAACTCCTCCATATAGGCTTCCTTGTACCGCTCCGGCGCATTCCAGAGGGTGGGGAAGCAGGACGGCGGCATCGGTAGCTTGATGCAGATCGCCCCCAATTCGCCGCGCGGTACTTCTTCGCCCGATTCCGGATCAAGTGTCCGCACGTCATAGCCTGGCACCGCACGCGTCGGCGAGCCCGGCTTGACCGGTAATTGTTCAATCCCCATGCAATTAGACCCGATAGGCCAACCCGTTTCTGTCTGCCACCAGTGATCAATGACCGGGACTTTCAGATTGTCTTCCGCCCAATGCAGCGTGTCCGGGTCCGTGCGTTCGCCCGCCAGGAACAAGGTGTGGAGCTTTGACATATCGTATTGACCGAGCAACTCGGCCTTCGGATCCTCTTTCTTGATCGCGCGAAAGGCGGTCGGTGCGGTGAACAATACCGAGACACCATGCTCCGCGATCACCCGCCAGAACTGTCCTGCGTCGGGTGTGCCCACGGGTTTACCCTCGAACAGCACCGTCGTGTTGCCGTTCAGCAGTGGCGCATAGACGATGTAAGAGTGGCCGACCACCCAACCAACATCGGACGCCGCCCAATACACATCACCGGGCTCCACATTGTAGATATTCTTCATACTCCATTTGAGCGCCACCATATGGCCGCCATTATCGCGTACTACGCCTTTCGGCTGTCCCGTCGTACCTGATGTATAGAGAATATAAAGCGGATCCGTTGCCGCGACGGTGACGCAATCGGCCGGTTCTACCGATGCCATCTCATCCGCCCAATCGAAATCATGGCCATCCGCCAGATTGCAGATCTGTTCTTCACGCTGCAAAATCACGCAGGCCACAACCTTATGGCTCGCCAGTCTTTGCGCTTCGTCCAGCAGCGGCTTATATGCAATGACCCGCCCCGGTTCGATCCCGCAAGACGAAGAAAGAATCACCTTCGGCGCACAGTCCTCAATCCGTGTCGCCAACTCGTTGGCAGCGAACCCGCCGAATACGACCGAATGGATCGCGCCCAAACGCGCGCATGCGAGCATGGAAATCGCAGCTTCCGGCACCATCGGCATATAGATGATGACCCTGTCGCCCTTCTCGACACCGTGCCTCTTCAAAACGCCGGCGCATTTCGCAACCGCGTCGCGCAGTTCTCTATAGGTGTAATTTCGCTTATTACCGGTGATCGGACTGTCGTAAATCAGCGCCAACTGGTCGGCGCGTCCCTCCTCCACATGCCGGTCGACGGCGTTGAAACAGGTGTTACACTCCGCTCCCACGAACCAGCGATAGAAGGGCGGATTGCTGGCGTCCAGCAATTGATCCCACTTCTTCTCCCAATGAATGGCTTCGGCGGCTTCCGTCCAAAACCCTTCCGGATCCGAAAGCGAGCGGTTGTAGACTTCATCGAAACGGCCCATGGCGTCCTCCCTGAATTTCGGCGACGCAGACAATCGTCACATCGGATCTTATTGTTGAGCCAATTATAGGAGATCGCGGGGCCGGAGCAATCACCAAGGTGTCACAGTATTCGACAACGCGGTATTGAGCCTTGGGCTAAGCTCGCCTACAAATTCGCTCGTATATCAGGAGGCGGGATATGGCCGACAAGTACGAACAAGATTTGGGTAAGAATGCGGCCAATTACGTGCCATTGAGCCCGCTGACCTTCCTGCGCCGTAGCGCCGCCGTCTACCCAAACCACCAAGCCGTGGTACACGGCAATATCAGCCATACCTATAGCGAGGTTTACGACCGCGCACGAAAGCTCGGCAGTGCATTGGCATCAAAGGGCATCGGGAAGAACGATACGGTCGCGGTTCTCGCAACCAATGTCCCGGCCATCTACGATGCGCATTTCGGTGTGCCGATGGCGGGCGCGGTCCTCAACACGATCAATACCCGCCTCGACGCCGCGACCATCGCCTTCATCCTCGACCACGGGGACTCGAAAGCCGTGATTACCGACACCGAACTTTCACCGGTGATGAAGGAAGCGCTGACCTTATGTAAGGCCAAGCCAATTGTCATCGATGTGGACGATGCCAGCGGGCCCGGTGGCGAACGGCTGGGCATTGCCGAATACGAAGATTTCATCGCCGGCGGCGACCCGGAATACGACTGGAAACTGCCGGATGACGAATGGGAAGCCATTTCGCTCAATTACACGTCCGGCACGACCGGTAATCCAAAGGGTGTCGTCTATCATCACCGGGGTGCATATCTACTGGCGCTCGGCAATATTCTCGCCTGGAACATGGGCATGCATCCGAAATATCTGTGGACCCTGCCGATGTTCCACTGCAACGGCTGGTGCTTTCCGTGGACGCTCGCGGCCCAAGCAGGGACCAGCGTCTGTCTGCGCCGGGTCGAGCCCGCAGAAATCTTTCGCGCCATCGACGAAGAAGGTGTCACCAATTTCTGCGGCGCGCCGGTCGTCCTCAATATGCTGATCAACGCCAAGCCAGAGGAACGCCGTTCCTTGCCACGCGAAGTGCAGGTAATGACTGCCGCAGCACCGCCGCCGCCCGCCGTGCTCCAGAAAATGGAGGAAGACGGCTTTAAGATCACACATGTCTATGGCCTGACCGAGAGTTACGGCCCGGCCGTCATGTGCGCCTGGCACGACGAATGGAACGATCTGCCGGACGAAGCGCGCGCCCAAAAGAAAGCACGCCAAGGGGTCCCCTATCACGTGCTCGACGATCTGATGATCGCCGACCCTGTCACCATGCAGCCGGTGCCAAAAGACGCTGAGACCATGGGTGAGGTCATGATGCGCGGCAATATCGTCATGAAGGGATACTTGAAAAATGCTCCGGCTTCGACGGAAGCCTTCGCTGACGGCTGGTTCCATACCGGTGACCTCGGTGTTTGGCATCCCGACGGCTATATTTCGCTGAAGGATCGCTCGAAGGACATTATCATTTCCGGCGGCGAGAATATCTCAACTATTGAGGTTGAGGAGACACTCTACAAACACCCGGCCATCCTGGAAGCCGCTGTTGTCGGCAAGCCGGATGACCATTGGGGTGAAACACCATGCGCCTTCGTCGTCTTAAAGGATGGCGCGGAAGCAACGGAGGACGAAATTATCGCCTTCTGCCGCGACAACATGGCCC
>CAXAGK010000377.1:0-4299 GCA_963968305.1 uncultured Rickettsiales bacterium
GATGCGGATTGATCATCCGGTCGGGCATGATCTCCGGATTGCCTGAAAGGACCTCGTCCAAGGCAATGCGTAGTTTGGAAAGCATATTCTCATCTAGGCGAAACCCTGCGGGAATGACGTATCCATCACTGGTGTATTGGAAACGTTCAGTTGATGTGAGCATTGCCACCACCTTTCCAGCATCCATCGAGACTCACGCCACAACCCGCATGACAACCAGATAGATGAACTACAACGCCTCGACCGTCCACTCGCCGCTACCATTAGGTGGTGTCACCTGCATCGGTGCCGCATTATCCAGTACACGGGCGCCGTACTCTTCTGGTCGTCGCAAGGGGTGTCCGATGGCCGCCAGCAATACGGCGAACGTGCCGCCGTGCGCGACTACGGTCACTTTACCGTTCTCCAACGCCGCGTTTACGCCGCGCAGGGTCCGGGTGACGAATTGTTCCAAAGTTTCGCCGCGCTCCGGTGACTCCGCCCACTTCAAGTCGACATTCGAGCGACCCGCCCATCGACCCCAGTCGCGCTCTCGCAAATCCGGATTGGGATGTACGGGACGGCCGCAATGCCCGGCGATGATTTGTGCCGTCATCCAGGCGCGTTCCTGATCGCTGGCGTAATAGGCGTCGAAATCTTTGTCTTTCAGTTTTGGTCCCGCCTTCTCGGCCTGCGCCTTGCCGTTCGGGTTCAATTGAGAGCCCATCACCGGCTGAATGATCTTGGCGTCGTTGTAGAAGGTTTCGCCGTGCCGGACGAAATAGAACCCCTCTGTTGGAGTGGTGATGCCGCCGATCTTATCGGCGTATTCGGCCATCTTTTTGTGCCAGTCAGGGGTATCCATTGTCATTCATCATCCCGGTTTGTTACCGCCCATTTCGGGCCCTCTTCCCTTGCCGCGCCAAACGGCCGAGATAGGCTTCTCTCTAATGTTAGGAAAATAGCAAATAGGGGCGACGAATCCATGGCTACGCTTCCTCCCGGACCTGAATTCAACACATTTACCGCCATCGGTCGCTGTGAGTCGACCGGTAGGCTTGGGATTGCGACCTCCACGCGCTCGCTCGCCGTCGGCGCTCGTGTGCCGTTCGTGCAGGCCAGAACCGGCGCCGTGGCCATCATGGCGATCGCGGATGCGCGACTCGGGCATATGGCGCAGCGTCTCTTGAAGCTCGGCTATAAGGCGCCGGCGGTCATCGAACAACTAGTCCAGGGCGACCCTTATTGCGAATACCGCCAGCTCGGCGTGATCGATGACGACGGTTTTGCCGCCGCGCGCACCGGCAGGCAAAACCGCGATTGGGCGGGCCACCACGTGCGCGATAATTTTATCGCCCTCGGCAATGTTCTGCTGGGCGAACACGTCCTGGACGGAATTGAAGCCGGATATAACGAGGACCCAAGCGCCAATCTCGAAGATCGCCTGATGCGCGCGATTGAAACCGGACGCGACGCAGGCGGCCAGCACGGCGGCCAACGTTCCGCCGCGATCTTGGTCTATGACGACAAAGAATTTCCACGCGTCGATTTGCGGGTCGACCACCATGAAGAGCCAGTAGGCGAGCTGCGCCGCGTCTTCGATGTCTTCAAGCCGGCCATCGACTACTACAACCACCGCCAGGTCGATGCCCGGGTGAAACCGCTATTCGAGGCCGTCCCGAACGACAACTACTGATGGGGTCGCTTGAGACGGAGACAGTCGTTGCTGTCATCTCCGCCTTCCTGATCGCCGGCGTCGTCAAAGGCGCACTTGGCATGGGATTGCCGACTATCTCCGTCGCCATTATGGGGATGGCGCTCGGATTACGGGAAGCGATCCCTGTGCTAATGATCCCCTCTTTTCTAGCGAACTTGTGGCAATTCACGCGGCCCGGACCAATCATGCCGCTGTTCAAACGCTTCGGTGCGCTTAACGCCACGGCTTGCATCGGCATTTGGGGCGGGACCGTGCTGCTCTTTCGTATCGACCCGGCAATCATCAACACATTGTTCGGCGGCGTAGTGGTTATCTATGCGGCGATTAATCTGATGCATGTGGATTTCAGCCTGCCGCCGGGACGAGAAAAACTACTTGGCCCACCAGTCGGGTTATTCTCTGGATTGCTGTCCGGCGTCAGCGGGTCGCTCTTGTTGCCATTGGTCGTCTATCTCCAGGCCCTCAAGTTGGACAAGGATACGTTTGTACAAGCCACGGGGCTTTCATTGTTCATCGGCACCGTCGTTTGGGCGGCCTCACTATATGGCGAAGGGGCGATGACCGGGGAAGCTTGGATCTTATCGGCGATTGCCGTCCCACCCATCTTGGCTGGCATGACGGTCGGCCAATGGCTGCGGGGCCGCATTCCGGACACCAAATTCCGCACGGCGGTCTTTATCATCCTGATCGTCCTCGCCGCTAATCTGGTGAGAAAAGGTTTCATGTAAAATACAGCACATCTGCTTTCTTGGCACCGGGCAGTGGTTTATCATCCGGAGCAACAAACGAGGCGCATGAGTAGGAACACCATGAGCGAAGAGAAGATCGTTACCGCGGCACTGATTATTATCGGCAATGAAATCCTATCCGGCCGCATACAGGACGCGAACCTTTCCTATATCGCAACAAAGCTGAACGACGAGGCAGGTATTCGCCTCGCTGAAGTGCGTGTGGTACCGGATATTGAGGGTGAAATTGTCGAAGCGGTAAACGCCATGCGGACAAAGCACGATTATGTCTTCACCACCGGCGGCATCGGCCCGACCCATGATGACATCACCGCGGAAAGCGTGGCGAAAGCCTTCGGTCGCAAGCTGATCCGCCATCCGGAAGCCTATCGTCGACTGGTGGCGCAGTTCGAGAAACGCGGCATGGAGATCAACGAGGCGCGCTTGCGAATGACCAATACGCCGGAGGGGGCAACTCTGGTGGAGAACGGCATTTCCGTCGCGCCGGGCTTCCAGGTGGAAAACGTCTATGTCATGGCGGGCGTGCCGCAGGTAGCACACGCGATGATCGACTGGCTGGCCCCACGCCTCGAGGGTGGCAAACCAGTTCGCACGAAGACGTTAGTCTGTTCCTTAGGCGAAGGTAATTTAGCGAAGGAACTCGGCGAAATACAGGATCGCTACCCGAAAATCGATATCGGTAGCTACCCGTTCTACGGAGAGGGAAATTACGGTACCAGCATCGTGTTGCGCCACACGGACACCGACCTGTTAGATAAGGCCGGTGAAGAGGTCGCGGCACTGATGCGCGCCCACGGCGGAGAGCCGCGCGACAAGATATAAGTTGGGTGCGAACCCAACCTCGCCCTTCGACAGGCTCAGGGTGAGGTCTCTATCGGTCGCTCTTGATTCCCTCATCCTGGGCCTGTCGACGAATGTTACACCTCGTTGGAGACAAGCTTCATGAAATCTCGAGTCCTTATCGTCTCCTTCGACGCGTTGCGCCCGGACATGGTAACGCCCGACCTTATGCCGAACCTTTGTAAATTCGTGGCGGAGGGCGCGCATTTCCCGGCGCCCCGCTCGACTTTCCCGACGGAAACCCGAGTTAATCAGACGGCCATGATCACCGGCCGCTATCCGGAACGCCACGGCATCGTCGGCAATCGGTTCCAAGATGCGGACGCTTCGCCGGGCAGATTATTCAATACGGGAGATGAGACCCAATTAGCGGAAGGCGACAAGCGGCTTGGCGGCAAATTGGTCGACGTCCCAGTTTTAGGCGAGATTCTCGATGCGAACGGCCTGAGCTATGCGGTCATTAGCGCCGGAACGCCAGGCGGCACGCGGATGCTCAATCACAAGGCGGAAAGCCTCGGGGGATTCCGGCTTTCCTTACATCGGCCTGACGCGACGCAACCGTCAGGCGCCCTCGACAAAGTATTGGAGACGTGCGGGCCCATCCCGCCTCATTCCGTCCCCTCGCTCGATTGGATCCGCTATGCAACCGACGTCTATCTGGATTATGTGGAACTAAATCTGACACCGGACGTGATGGTGTTGTGGTATTGCGAGCCGGATAACAGCTATCACCGGATTGGTCTCGGCACGCCGGAGAACTTGGAAGCGCTACGCACGGTCGACCGCGAGTTCGGTCGCATTTTGACCCGAGATGCCGCAAAACCACCCGAGGAGAGACTCCATATCGTGACCATGTCAGACCATGGAATGGTGACGCTGCTTGGTGGCAAGCTCGACCTCGCCAAAAAATTTCGTGACGGCGGATTCACCGTCGGTGAGACGACGGAAGACGGATCGGATATGGCCTTAGCTCTTTCCAGCGCTGGCGGTAATTACGTGAAAGACTCCGACCCC
>CAXAGK010000378.1:0-4276 GCA_963968305.1 uncultured Rickettsiales bacterium
TCCATACCCATCACCGCGCACAGCCGTTGCCAATGTTCCTCGCGTGCGGTGGCGACATTGAGCGGCCCATCTTTGGCATCGAAGACACCGTAGGGATAAATCGTTGGATGGTCGTTGCCCGCTTGTCCCGGCACGTCGCCATTGCTGAGATAGCGCTGGCCTTGAACGCTAAGCAACCCGACGAGTGCGCCTAGGAGAGACGTCTCCACCCGCTGTCCTTCACCGGTTACATGGCGTTGCGCGACGGCGGCGGTTACCGCCAGCGCGCACCACATTCCGGCGGTAAAATCGCCAATCGGCACACCGTAGCGGGTCGGCTCGCCGCCCGGCTGGCCCGTCAGGCTCATCATACCGGACATGCCCTGCGCGATTTGATCGAGACCCGGCCAGGTGCCGTAGGGGCCGGTGCTGCCGAGGCCGGAGATACTGCCGTAGATTACTTTCGGATTGGCCGCTTTTACGGCGTCATAGTCGAGGCCCATTTGCTCCGCGGTGCCTGGCTTGAAATTCTCCACCACCACATCGGCCTTGGCCGCCATGCGGCGCAACGTCTTCAATCCTTCTTCGTTGCGGAAATCAATGCCGAGGCAGCGCTTGTTGCGGTTGATACTGAGATAGTAGACGCCGATGCCGTGATCGTAAGGCCCCCACAGCCGGGTCATATCGCCCTTTGGTGTCGGCTCCACCTTGACCACATCGGCACCGAGATCGCCTAGAATCATCGTGGCGAAAGGCCCTGCGGCGGCCCGGGTGAGGTCGAGAACCTTTATGTTTTCGAGCGGTAAAGTCATGCATTCCATCCGGCGAGTGACGCTTTGCATCAACATAAATCCGTTTGAGCCATGTCAAGGCGGCGGGTGGCGATCGGGCGTAGATTTGCTGGCCAAGCGCAGAACCGAGAGGGCGGCATGTCTGAAATTATCCTTCAGCTGCAAGGCAAACATACAAATATGAGCCGCATTCTGGATCTGATCGAACAGGAAATGACGGTATTCGACGCGGAAGACGTTGCCGATTTCCGTCTGATGCAGGAGATCATGGATTATTGCCTCGACTATCCCGAGGCCTGCCATCATCCAAAGGAAGATGCGATCTATGCAGTGATGGTATCGCGCCAGCCAAAGTTGGAGGTCGGTATTGCCGATTTGATTGTGGCGCATGACAAACTAGGCAGCCAAACTCGTCATGTGCATGACACCGTCGAGCGCTTGATGCGCGATGAAACCATGTCCCGGGACCTTGTCTTAAGCATCTTTGGCGGTTTTCTCGAATCTTACCGGATGCATATTCGCCTCGAGGAGGACAATCTTTTCCCCGAAGCCTTGCGGTTATTGAGTGATGGCGATTGGGAACAGGTGGCGTGGAACCTCGTGCAACGGGCCAATCCGTTGCACGATTCGACCGAGCAACGCTTCGCGACCCTGCGGCACGGCATTCTCTGGGTCTTTCCCGACCCCGGCGCGGCGTAATTGTTTGTTGTAGTTTTCAAATTCGGATGCGCTCGTATAGTACTGCGGCACGGCAACAGCATTTGGAAACCGCTATGACCCAATCAGAGCCCAACCCGGCGGATCACGCTTCCATCAAGGCATGGTTCGACACCTGGAGCGGCTATGTCGCCGCCGTCGATTTCGATTCCGCCCGTCCTATGTTCGAGGTAGACGTCGTTGGATTCGGAACCTGGATGGATACGGTTGAAGGACTCGATAATCTGATGGAAAAGCAATGGAAAAGCATTTGGCCAACCATTCGCGACTTCGAATTCCTGACTGATACGTTGCAGGTGCGGGTCTCGCCGGACCGCTTGTTTGCCGTCGCTGTACTGGTGTGGAAGTCGACCGGGTTTCATGAAAACGGTGACGCTTATCCGCGCCCGGGCCGGGTCACCGCCGGCTTGCGGCGCGACAGCGTGGACGCACCGTGGAAGGGGATTCACACCCACTTGTCGCTCAATCGGGACGTCCCGCAGAAATCTTACGGCGCGCCGTCCTGATTAAAGGCCAAAGCTTCTTATGATCAAACGGCTTTACGACCGGGTCATCGACCTGGCGGCACATCCGCAGGCGATATGGTGGCTGGCACTGGTCTCATTCGCCGAAAGTTCGGTATTTCCGATTCCGCCGGACGTGATGATCGTGCCCATGGTGCTCTCGGATCGGGCGGCGGCGTGGCGGATCGCAGCGGTGTGTACGGTCACCTCCGTCCTCGGTGGATTGGCGGGCTATGCCATCGGCTATTTCCTCTATGACACGGTTGGGACCCAGATCGTGGAATTTTACGGCTATGGCGCGAAGTTCGAGAATTTTCGCGGCACCTATGCCGAATACGGCGCCTGGATCGTCGCGATGGCGGGGCTGACGCCATTTCCCTATAAGGTTATTACCATCGCCAGCGGTGTGTTTGCTCTCGATCCGATCGTCTTCGTCGTGGCCTCTGTGTTAAGTCGTGGCCTGCGGTTCTTTATCGAGGCCGCGCTGCTTTGGAAATTCGGCCCGCCGATCCGCGAATTTATCGAGAAACGACTGGAAATACTGACCGTCGTCTTTGTTGTTCTGCTGTTCGCGGGCTTCGGGTTGATCAAACTATTGTAACGTCGCCGCACGTGGTTAAATGCCGAACATGAGTATTGCACTTCAATGGGCCGAAAGGCTGGACCCGACCCGCATCGCGCTGTTGCAAGCGATCCTCGGCGGCGCGGTGTTAGGCTCAGCCTACGGATTTCAGTATCTCGGCGGTTTACAGCCTTGTGCCCTCTGCCTGTATCAGCGCTGGCCGTGGTGGATTGGTATTGGGCTCGGGTTGGCCGCCGTGCTACTGCGGAGTAATCCTGGAGTGCAAAAAGTCATTGTCGCGTTGGCTTCGCTCGCGATCCTCGCCGGTGCCGGTGTCGCCGGATTTCATGTTGGCGTCGAGCAACAATGGTGGCCGGGTTTGGCGTCCTGCGGTGGGGTGAGCGACATGCCGATGACGGTCGAAGCGCTGAAACAGCAGATCATGAACGCGCCGGTGGTGCGTTGCGACGAGGTCGCGTGGTCGCTGATGGGGCTCTCCATGGCGGGCTACAATATGTTGCTGTCCTTGGCGCTTGGCCTTGGTGGATTGGTCTTTCTGTGGCGGCGCGGGACAGATGGCGATGCGGCGTAAGGCGGGCCCTCTCTACCTGCCGGGCGATCCGGTGCCGGCGGTTGAGGCGATGATCCGCGTCGACCATGCAGGCGAGTATGGCGCTGTGCGAATCTATGAAGGCCAGCTCGCGGTGTTGCCGCCGGGGCCCGCTCGCGACGCTGTCGCAGTGATGGCGGCGCAGGAGCAGCGCCATTTGGAGACGTTCGAGAAACTCATTGTCGGGCGCCGCGTTCGGCCGACAATCTTGTCACCGCTCTGGCGCGTCGCCGGTTTCGCACTCGGTGTGGCAACAGCGCGGATGGGGCCGCGCGCAGCGATGGCGTGCACGGTCGCGGTTGAGGAAGTAATTGACGAGCATTACCGGGAACAAGCGGAGCGCTTGGGTGCAGCAGAACCGAATTTAAAAATTACGATCGAAGAATTCCGCGCGGAAGAACTCGAGCACCGCGACACTGCGCTTGAGCACGAGGCGGAACGCGCCGTTGGCTATCCGGTATTGTCGGCTTTTGTGAAGGCGGGCTCGCGCGCGGCGATCTGGCTGTCCACGCGGATCTGACAAGGGGTCAGTTCGCTTCCAGCTCCGTATCCCAATAGAGATAATCACGCCAACTGTCGTGCAGGAAGTTGGGTGGAAACTGGCGGCCGTTTTCCTGCATGCGCCAAATTGACGGTTGCTCGGGCTTGCGCTTCGGCAGCATGCCGGCGGATCTTGGCATCCGCCCACCCTTGCGCAGATTGCAGGGGGCACACGATGTCACCACGTTCTCCCAAGTCGTACGCCCGCCGCGCGAGCGCGGGACGACGTGATCGAAGGTCAATTCATGGGACGGCAAGGCGACGCCGCAATACTGACAGGCGAAGCGGTCGCGCAGGAAGACGTTGAACCGGGTAAAGGCGGGTTTCCGCTCTTGCGGGACATATTCCTTGAGCGAAATGACGCTCGGCAGTCGCAGTTCGAAAGAAGGTGAGTGGACGAGTTGATCGTATTCGGAGATCACGTTAACCCGGTTCGTGACCACGGCCTTAACGGCGTCCTGCCAACAGAGAAGAGACAAAGGGAAATAGTTCAGCGGACGGAAGTCCGCATTCAATACCAGGGCCGGATTTTCTTTCGAACCCCACATCACCCGTCGTTCCTCTGTAGTTTCAG
>CAXAGK010000379.1:0-4272 GCA_963968305.1 uncultured Rickettsiales bacterium
TTTTTCTATCTCGGTCATTTCCTCCGCGGATAGCTCTTTCGAAATATCAGGACCGGAAACTTCCGCGCCAATCAATGGTCCTAGTTTTTCCACGTCTACCATATTCTTCCCTCCAACCAATCGTCACTAAAGAAATGGGACGCTCATGGCGATTTGCGATGTGCAATACATCCGTAGTCAGTCCGTTCTTGTCATATACCCCTTCAAAAGAATTAACCCATCGGTATACGCTGGTGAGCCAAAAACTCTCGATATGGATGTGATCTATTTATTGAGCCAAATTTGATTAAGACGTCGGTTGAGATAATGACTGGAACCCTTTTCCAATCTTTGACATACGACCGTTGGCACCATTGTGATCGTAGCCACTTTGGTCCACGGCTAAGAATTTCGCGAGATCAACAATGGGGTTGAACGCCGATCGGCAATTGAAGTCGTCGGTGCGTTTATTCGCAGCAGTGATTTTATCGACCATCCCCAAAAGATTTTCGGATAGAAACCGCGGCGTAGAAAATTTTTTCCGGCCATACAAGATGTTCGTGAGACAAGACGATGTCATGGGCAGTAATTGGTGTGTCATCACCTAATGTAACCTAATTGCGAATCTTGACAGTAAATTGTTTGCCGCCGGCACGTCGCCTTCACAAGAGTCGCGTTGAAAATCATTCGAGCCGCAGGAATTGTTCGGGTTTTCGCGAATTAGGAGACTGAGAAAATGGACGAATGGAATGGATCATCCCGAATGCTGATTTTTTGTGACCATCATACGTTGGAATTTTGTTTGCAACGACGAAATTCAATAGGCCACCGCGTTTCGGATTCTTCGAGCTTGCTAGTTCAGCGAGCCCCTTGGATAGGGTCGTTGCAAAGCTGATTACGAGTAATGGTTACAATCGACTTAATGCTTTAAACCTCATTCCTCGGCCCAAATTATAAACGTGCTCATTAACGGGCGTATGCTGCTTCGATCAGTTCACAAGTGGACACAAAAAAACCGCCCGCCGGGATTAACCGGCGGGCGGTAAACTTCAGCCTATAGTAGGCGTCTTACTTATCGAGCCAGACTTGATCGAGATGCTGGTTCAAATAGTGGCTCGGAGCCTGCTTCCAGCCCTTAACATAGGACCGGTGCGGGTTGATCTTGAACCACCAGTAATTGACCTGGAAGTGCGACTTCTCCCAGAGAACGCGCTTCTCAAATTTACGCATGATTACCGCTTGCTTGGCTGCATCGCCTTCACGGTTCATCTCTACGTACCAATCATCAAGCTGACGATCGATGAAGCTGGCGTAATTGTTTCCAGTCTTGTCTTTGGAAATCCACTTCGCCGCATCAACGACCGGGTTCACGACTGACTGGCAATTGAAGTCGATACCAACTTGGTAGGTCTTCTTCTTGCGCAGACCGTCGAACCATGGACCCGTGGGCAGTACTTGCTGCTCAATGTCCAAGCCGATCTTCTTCCACTGATCAATCATCCATGTGCCGACGACCTTGTAAGGCTGGTCGACTGCGCGGTTGTGCAGCTTGAAGTCAAGCTTCGATTGACCGGCTTCCGCCAGCAACTTCTTCGCCATGTCCCGACGGACTTTGTTGTCAGGATTGTAAGGTGGCAATTCCATTAGCTCTTTTTTGGTCGCAGCTAACGGGTGGTTCGGGAACACCACGCCGCCCGGCGTCCGGACCAAAGCGATCTTCGAGAGATACTTTGAACCGCCCCAGCGATCCATCGCTAGGCTAAGTGCTTGTTTAACGCGTGAGTCGGCTGCCGCTGCATGGAATGCCGGTCCACCATTCGCCGTCTTGTTCACGTTGGTCGACGCACCCATCATACAGTTCCAATCGCCTTCCTGGACGGTAATTTTGTCACCCAGGGCTTTGACCAGATCGTCACGCGTCTTCGGCGGGAAACCGCGGAACTCGATCGCTGCGCGATCGCCACGAATGGCTTGAACGCGAACCGCCATCTTTGGTGCGGAAATCGCCTTATAGCCATCTAGATACGGCAGGGCTTTGCCATCCGCACCCATGTGGTGATAGCCCGAACGAGCTTTACCCTCAACGAACGCCCCTGGCTGATGCTGGACGAATGCAAAGGCGCCGGTGCCGTTGATGTTCTTTTGATGCCACGCCATGCCGTGCTTTTCCATATCGGCTTTGGAGTAGACAAAGTTGAACGGAGTCGCCAAAGCCGGCAGGAAGCCTGGCGAGGCATATTTCAGATCAAAGACCACGGTATAGTCGTCCGGCGCCGAGACTTTCTCGACCATGCCGAAAAACCCTTTACGCACCGAGGCTACGCTCTTGCCTGGAAAGATGATCTTATTATGCGTCGCTACGACATCGTGAGCGGTCATCTTTTGACCGTCATGGAACGTAACGTTCTTTTTCATCTTGAAGGTATACCGCTTACCGTCATTCGTGGCAGTCGGGATATCGCCCTCACAAACATCGCACTGGAATGCTGTTGGTGACTGAGGGTTGTTAGGATCGACCCGCATTAATAGACTGTAAAACGGCCGGATCGGATGGATCATGCCGAAGGTTGATTCTTTATGCCCGTCGAACGACGGAATCTTACTTCCGACGACGAGATTAAGAACGCCGCCACGTTTTACGTTCGCTGCAACGGCGCCGGTAGTGGCACCGAAGGCGAACGCAGCGCCAACGCCCATTGCGAGCGCTATTTTGGTCTTACTGTTCATATCAGTAATTCCTCCCTGATTTGCGAGGACACCTATTATTAGGCCCCCCGGTTTAAAGCAGCCGCTTTGTCCTCGCGGAACCACGGCTCAACCTATTCTCACGCATACGACCGGCGGAGGCAAGTTGGTTTTACCAACAAGTGGGTATGAAAAAGACAGTATTTTTGACTAGAAAATTCATAAAAAAAACTACCAAAAGAAGAATGCCAGATGAAAGGATAATTATTACAGCCTTTCGAATGTACGTATATTGTCCGTGAGGTCGAACTGGGTTGCGTTTTTTTATCCGGCTCAGCGGTCCAACGGGGGAGCTCGCCTCCGTCCAAACGACGGAGCTCATTGAAATAAAGGAATTGGATGATGATGTTCAGATTCATCGCCATATCGCTTGCGATCGGTGCTCTCTCAGCCTGCAGTAGTGGGCTGACGGATAAAGCCAAAAGTATGAAGCCGGGCGACAATGAGTTTTTGAGCAGCCTGCATGCCGAATACATAGCTTTGGCTATAGCGGAGAATGATGAGAAAGATTTCTTGGATGCGGATCATTTCGCGTCGAAGGCAATTAAGGTCGGCGGCGGGACAGCCGTAGGGCCGGATGGCATCAAAAGCCGTAAACTTCCTGCCGTTACCGCTGCAGCTCTATAAGCGGCCGAGAAACGGCTCAATAAAGTACTAAAGACTGGCGCTGCGGACTATGCACCGCAACAAATGGCGAAGGCACAAGCGATGTACGATTGCTGGCTGCAAGAGCAAGAAGAAGGCCATCAACCGGATCACATTCGCGCGTGTCGGATTGCATATCTTGACGCCATGGACGCGGTTGACGATGCGAAGCCCATGAAGAAGGTGGCGGCGAAGCCGGCGAAGAAGAAAAAAGCACCGTTCCTCGGGCCGTTCTATATTTACTTCCCGTTTGACGGGGCCGATCCAGAAGATCCCTTCAACGGTGAAATCTTCTCGTTGATCATTGGAACGGCGAAGAAGGTTGCCGACAAATCCATCCAAATTACTGGACATACCGACCGTGCGGGTAACAGCCCAAATCATCTGGCATCGTCCGAAAAACGTGCGATCTCCGTCAAAGCGGCGATGATCGAGCGTGGCGTGGATGCCAAGCGGATGAACATCTTTTATCTGGGTGAAGAAAGCCCGGCGACAGCGACGAAAGACGGTGTTCGGAGCGATAACAACAGACGCGTTGAAATCGTTATCCGATAAATAAGATGAAATGACGCCGCGCCCTAAAAAGCGCGGCGTTACTCTTTTTGAACCGAGGGTACGATAAAAAATAGCAATTATCGGCGGCGTTCTCGTTATAGTTATCGTTATTGGCGTGGTTGTTCTGCTTTCGAATCTTGACTCGATTATTAAGACTGCAGTTGAGGAAGTCGGATCCGAAGCGACGCAAGTGAACGTCACATTGAGTGAAGTCAACATTTTAGCTAATGAAGGCAAGGCGGCGCTGCGAGGGCTCTCCGTTAGTAATCCCGCCGGGTTCGAGACACCGAGTGCGTTCAAATAAGGAGACGTTGCTGTTACGCTCGATATTGGTTCGGTGACTGAAAA
>CAXAGK010000380.1:0-4236 GCA_963968305.1 uncultured Rickettsiales bacterium
AAGGAAACTCGCCTTGAACGGCATGGCGAAGAACGGTGCTTTCTCGATTGTACCCAACACCGGATTGGGCTCATGAGATGGATCACCGCCTCGATTGCGGTCCCAGGTATTTTTACCACGCCCGAAATCTTCGTCGACACCGGCGCGGGCAAAGTCGCTGAACCGCGCCGCCGTCTCAACCAATCCTGCGGGATCGACATCGATCAGTGCGGCCAGTTCTTCCAAGGTATCGGCACGAAAATAATTCCCCTCAATAGATTTGTTCGGTAAGGCGTGGGAATATTTTGACGCAAACTGTCCGTCATAAATTCGCCATGCGGGCAGGTGCATTGGCGTGTCTGTTTCCGGATCACGCTCGGCGAAGGCCAAGCCCACATTCATCTGTTTCTCATTCACGAAACGCTTACCGTGGCGATTGACGATCATCGAGTGGGGCAGGAAATAATCCGCCGCCGGTTGCCCCTGAATCCGCCCTTCATACATCACCGGCGTCGTGCCCATGATCAGTGCCTGATCCATACGGTCGAGCTGCGCACCCGCGTCCGCCGCCATCCGCTGGCCGTCGCCGGTATTGGTCGACGGGCTCGCGGTCCACTCGACGGGGCCGGGGAAATGCTCGGCCATCATTTCCGGATTCCATTCGAAACCGCCACTGGCAAGAATAACGCCCTTGGGCGCTTCTATGGTGACAATCTCGCCATCGCGCTCAACCTCGATACCAGTGACCGCATCGCCAGATTTAATCAACCGCTGCGCCGGGGTGCTGGTCCAAATTTCGACACCCGCCTCAAGGCAACCTTTCAGCAATCCAATGCTCAGTGAATTTCCCCGCGTCCTAATTTTCCGTAACGTGCGCCAAAACAAGCGAGGTCCATACCGGAGAGCCCATTTTTTCGGATTTGCGAAAAAGAATGTATCGACGATTTCTTCATAGCTGAGCCAGACAGAGAGAGTTGGCTTTCGCACACGATCCCGCCAATCACCGAGAATACCGAGTGGCAAAGGCGCCGCGGAAACATTTCGGCCTTTTTCCATTCCACCTGCTTCCTCGGCATAAGGGTCTGGATCGTTATTCGGCACGAACCGCAAAGGGCTACGCTCTTCAAGGAACTTGATCGTTTCCGGTACGTAATCCACGAACGCCGCCCAAAGTGGCTCTTCCGTATTGTGCCAACCTTCCGGAGAGACGGCGCGAATATATTCCAGTACTGCTTCCCGCGAATCCTCGATCCCCAACTGCGCGGCGCGGTGATGACGGGGCGCCCAAATGCACCCTCCGGACATCGCGGTCGTGCCGCCGACGACATCAGCCTTCTCTAGCACCAACACCCGAGCCCCTTTCGAAGACGCGGCAAGCGCCGCGCTCAATCCGGCGGCCCCGGTCCCGACGATAACGATATCGAAAGCGGATTCGAGAGTCATAGCTTACCTCCCACGCGGGGGGACCATTGCATCAGATAGCTCCATTTTAGTTCGTCATTCTGGCGCAGGCAGGAATCCAAAATGCAATCGTGAAGTCACTGGATTCCCGCCTGCGCGGGAATGATGGTATTACTGTTCACGACGAGGAGACGAGCCCACGTTCGTGACCGAAGCGTTCGACTAAGACTTCCGACAATTCCTTATCGCTCGTCGCCACCCAGGCACCGGGCCTTGTGCGATATGCATCGTGGCAACGCGGCGCATTCGGCTCCAGACCTTGCTCATCCAACGCCAGCGCACCCTCAATCAGCAGGCGACGAAAGCGCACGATGGCGGCATCGGTCGCGGTCAAATTCTCGCGGGTCCGATCGGCGATTAATCCCTGGCTTTGCTGGACCATAATGTCCTGTTCAGCAGTCCCGATCACACCGGTATAGGTTTCGTTCTTTTGCCGGGAGCGATCGATTTGGTATTCGTTCGCCCGGTTGCGGACTGGCATGTAATCCGGGCCAACTTTGGCCATGATCCCATGCCCTTCAATAAGCTTCTCGCGCTCTACATCGTGCAGGTCGCGCTCCGGGTTCCAGGCGTAGCAATACATCCAACACGAATAATCATCGATCGGCACCAGGGTGAAGCCGTAGTAGGTCTCACCCGGAACCGTGGCCGGGCCGGTGCCGTGAGACGGCAACATGAACTGGGTCATACGCCAGTAGAGCTCTCCATCGGCATCGGTCGCCCGGGCACCACCCGCAACGAACCCCACTTCATGGTCCAGAAGATCGAATTTCGGTCGACCGTCCCGGCGCATCCACTCAAGATGTCGGTTGGGCGAATTGACGTCCTTATTCTCCATCGTCTCGACATGGGGAGCGGGCATATGCAGGAAAGAGAAGTGCGACGTGTCCAGATCGCCTTCCATGGCTTGGACCCAATTGCATTCCAATTTCTGCTTCATCACGAAACGCTTGCTGTCCGAAACCAAGCCGAATTCCAGGGTCGGCACCTCCGGCATATCATCTGTCGACGGTCCCATATAGGCCCAAACGATATTGCCGAATTCGCGGGTCGGATACGTCTTGATCCGGACCGTCTCATGATGGCGCACGCCGGGCGGGACGTTGGGCAGGTCCATGGCCTTGCCGTTTACGTCGAATTTCCAGCCGTGATAGACACAGCGCAATCCGCATTCCTCATTGCGCCCGAAATACATATCGGCGCCCCGGTGCGGGCATACCCGATCCATCAGTCCGACGCGGCCCTCTGTATCGCGGAAGGCGACCAGATCTTCGCCCATCACCGTCACCCGGATGGGTGCCCCGTCGCATTCTTCCAATTCCTCGGACAGAGCCACCGGTTGCCAGTATCGGCGGAAGTATTCGCCCATCGGTGTTTCAGGATTGGTCTCCGTCAGGATTGCATTTTCTTCTGGGGTCAGCATCTCAGTCGGCCTCACTCAATACGCGACCCCGTTCATGGCCAAACCGAGCCACCAGGACCTCTTCGAACTCCATCCCTTCCGTCGCAAACCAGCTGCCGGGCCGCGTCCGGTAAGCTTCGTGCTGCCATGGCGCTTCCGGTTCGATATCGTTTTCCGCCAACGCACGCGCGCCCTCCAACACGGTACGCCGGAACCGAACAATGGCCGCATCCGTCGCCGTCAGGTTCTCCCGCGTGCGGTCCACGATAAAGCCTTGGCTCTGCTGGATCATGATATCCTGTTCCGCCAAGCCCTTCACGCCAGTAAAGGTCTGGTTCTTCTGCACGGCGCGGTCGATCTCGTAATCGTTCGATCGATTGCGCAACGGCATGTAGTTCTCATCCGTCTCGGCAATAATGCCATGGCCGGTGGTTTCCAGCTTTGTCCGCTCGGCCTCGCCCAGATCGCGATCCGGGTTCCAGGCATAGCAATACATCCAGCACGAAGTGTCGGTGACCGGCACCAGGGTGAAGCCGTAATATGTCTCGCCCGGCATGGTCGA
Source organism: uncultured Rickettsiales bacterium (assembly GCA_963968305.1). GTDB lineage: Bacteria > Pseudomonadota > Alphaproteobacteria > UBA8366 > UBA8366 > UBA6544. The sequence goes on from CAXAGK010000380.1 coordinate 3,405, forward strand.
AGGGCCGGTGCCGTTGGCGGGCAACGAGTATTGGGTCATACGCCAATAGCGCTCATCCGCCTCATCGGTCGACCGCGCACCGCCAACGACGAAACCGACATCATGCTCCAAAATGGAAAACTTCGGCATCGGGTCTCGGCGAATCCAGCGCATCCGCCGCTCGTCGACAGGCGCGTCCGGATTCTCGTTCGACGGCACGTTCGGCGCCGGCATGTGCAGGAAAGAGAAATGCGACGTATCCAGATCGCCCTCCATGACCTGCGCCCAATTGCATTCCATCAGTTGCTTGGTGACAAAGCGTTTGGCGTCGTCGACGAACCCGAACTCAAGTTCGGGCAATTCCGGTAAGATATCCAAAGCCGGGCCCATATAGGCCCAAACGATTCCGCCGAACTCGCGGGTCGGATATGATTTAATGCGTACCGTCTCATGATGGCGGACACCGGGTGGAACGTTGGGCAGGTCGACCGCCTTTCCATTCACATCAAATTTCCATCCGTGATAGACACAGCGCAGTCCGCATTCCTCATTGCGCCCGAAATACATATCGGCGCCCCGGTGCGGGCATTTCGTGTCGACCAATCCGACATCGCCGTTGGAATCGCGAAAGGCGACCATTTCTTCGTCCAAGATAGTGACCCGGATCGGCGATCCGTCACGTTCCGGCAGTTCCTCGGACAGCATGGCCGGTTGCCAAAAGCGCCGGAAATACTGGCCCATCGGTGCTTCCGGTCCGGTTTCCGTTAGCAAATCGTTTTCATCCGCCGTCAACATTGCCTTGCGCTCCGCTCAATTCCGTTGTGATAAAGTAGTATGCCCTAAAATTCCTCCA
>CAXAGK010000381.1:0-4231 GCA_963968305.1 uncultured Rickettsiales bacterium
CCTAAGCAGTTCCTCGACGGGCACGCCGGTCACCTCCGTGAACCTCTCCGAAAAATAGGAAAAGCGCTGCTCGTGATCCATCTCCCAGAAGTAGTCCGAGGTAGAATTCGTAAAACTCAGCAAACGGTTTTCGCCCTCTTCAAGGTCATGTTGTGCTTGTTTCTCGTGTGAAATATCGACCCGTCGAGAAATGAAATACCCGTCATGGGTTCGCATATCGGTCGCGCGTATCCATCGCCCATCATAGAGCTGGTACTCTGCGTCACCGTTGTCTTGCAAATGAGATGCGACACGATCGCAAATATAATCTTCGACACCTACACCACTCAACCGAACAACACCGCGCTCCAAGCGCTTGGCGAACGATTGATTGATTCAAAGCTGATCCCCGCCGCAAATGGTTCGGTTATGCTGCCATAGGTTTCCTGAAAACTCCGAGTGCAAAAAATCAAACGGCCCGACGGATCGAAAATAGCGATTCCGTCCGGCATCGCATCCAGAACGTCGACAAGCGTCCGAAATTGGGTCGCGGTAGAATGATCCTCGATAACAATCTCATTCAATAGACGACCAATGAGTAGGCCGCACGTGCCTCGGTTGTTCCAGTCGTCATGATGATTTGGCGCAACCATCCTCCGCTAATTTCCAAAAGCCAAACGGCTTTAGAAACCCTTCATATAGATTCTAAAGCACTAAACCTTAACAAATCGTATCCAGCGTAATAAAAGTAGTATGCTTGACAGCCCCATGCCGGACGTTACGATTCTCCACGCATTTCTCGCAAAGTCACAATCCGTTACGTCCCAGGAGTTTATTGATGGTCGGCATCATTTCCTACGGAGCCTATATTCCGCGCAAACGCTTGCAGCGCCAAGCCGTTGTGGAAGCCAATTCCTGGTTCAATCCCGCCCTTAAGGCTTACGGCAAGGGCGAGCGGGCCATGTGCAATTGGGACGAGGATTCGGTGACGATGGCGGTCGAAGCGGCCCGAGATTGCCTTGGCGGAGAGGCAGCCAAAGAATTGGCCGGCGTGTATCTGGCGACCACCTCCACACCGTTCAAAGATCGCCAAAACGCGGGCATTCTCGCGACGGCCCTGAACTTGGGCGATGAATTGATGACCATGGACGTTACTGGCTCACAGCGGGCAGGTACGACCGCTTTGATCAATGCGCTCAAACTGGCTTCAAGCGATGGTGATATGCTTGTCGCCATCGCCGAAAAGCGACGGACGAAAGCGGCTAATCCACAGGAACTGATGTACGGAGACGGTGCCGCGGCATTTGTCGTCGGCCAGAACGCGGATGCAGCGGAGTTCGTCGGCGCGAAACAGATCTCGGTCGATTTCATCGATCATTATAAGGGCGACACCGAGGAGTTTGACTATCATTGGGAAGAGCGCTGGATTCGCGATGAAGGGTATATGAAGCTCGTCCCTCGCGCGCTCGAAGGCCTTTTCGCCGAGACCGGCGTGGCACCCGGCGACGTTAATCACTTCATCATGCCATGCTTGATCCGGCGCGTCGGCGATATGGTCGCCAAGGCAGCCGGTATTCCGGGCGATGCGATTCGCGACACGATGCAAGCAGCAATGGGCGAGGCCGGCACGGCGCACGCGTTAGTCATGCTGGCCGCGACCTTGGAAGAAGCAAAGCCCGGTGAAATCATAGTCGTCGCCGGTTTCGGCCAGGGCTGCGACGCCTTGATGTTCCGCGCGGGCAATGACATCGAGAGCAAACGCCCCGGTATGGGCGTCTCTGGTTTCATGAAACGGCGTGTGGCGGAGGGCAACTACAACAAATATCTCGCTTTCAACGGCCTGACGACGCTTGATCATGGTTTGCGTGGAGAAGTGGACAGACAAACCGCGCTGACTGCGCTGTACCGTAACAAGGAAATGCTGACCGCGCTCATCGGTGGCAAATGCCGCAAATGCGGTACCGTCCAATTCCCGAAGTCGAACGTCTGCGTCAGCCCGAATTGTGGCGAATTTCACAGCCAGGACGACCACCCCTTCGCCGACATACCGGCGACGGTGCAGTCTTGGACGGCGGATAACCTCACCTACGCGGTCGAACCACCGCAGCATTTCGGCATGGTCGTCTTCCAGGAAGGTGGGCGACTGATGTCGGACATCACTGATGTCGATGTCGGCGGCGTCGAAGTCGGCATGTCGATGCGGATGATGTTTCGGATCAAGGAATTCGACGGTCAACGCGGCTTCACCCGCTATTTCTGGAAAGCCGCGCCTGACTTCACGAAAGACGGCGGTTGAGGTAGAGTAAATAAAATTTTGTAACTGATACGTCATTCCCGCGTGGACGGGAATCCAGTCTACCCCGAAATTAATCTGGGTCCCCGCATTCGCGAGGACGACGATGGCAGCGAGAGGAACGAGGACATGGCAACAGGCATTAAGGACAAGGTCGCAATTTTGGGCATGGGCTGCTCTAAATTCGGAGAACGCTGGGACGCCGACGCTGAAGACCTAATCGTCGAGGCCTACGAGGAATGCATCGCCGATGCAGGTGTCGAGACCAGCCAGATCGATGCCGCTTGGTTCTCCACCGCTATTGAAGAAGTCCATGTCGGCAAGTCCGGCCTGCCGCTCTCCATCGCCTTACGCCTACCCAACATTCCAGTGACGCGGGTTGAAAACTACTGCGCGTCGGGCACTGAATCCTTCCGAGGCGCGGTATATGCCGTTGCCTCCGGCGCCGCCGATATTGCGCTTGCGTGCGGTGTCGAGAAATTGAAGGACACAGGTTATGGTGGCCTGCCGCAACGCAGCCGCGGTGCGGTCAATTCCATGTATTGGGCGAATGCCTCCGCCCCCGGCAGTTTCGCGCAACTTGCCACCGCCTATTCCACTAAACACGGCGTCTCTATGGACGAGATCAAGCGCGCCATGGCGCAAATTTCCGTCAAGAGCCACGAGAATGGCGCCAAAAACCCCAAGGCGCACCTGCAAAAGGTCATCGACATCGACACGGTGTTGAACGCGCCGATGGTCGCGGCCCCGCTCGGCCTGTTCGATTGCTGTGGCGTCTCGGACGGTGCGGCAGCCGCCATCGTCACCACGCCGGAAATCGCTCGAAGCATGGGCAAGCATGATTTGGTTTCCGTGAAAGCGCTGCAACTCGCCGTCTCGAACGGCCAAGAAGCCAGCCACAATTCCTGGGATGGCAGCTATTTCATCACCACCCGCAAAGCAGCCGAGCGCGCCTATAAGGAAGCGGGCATCGACAAGCCCCGTGATCAGATTTCCATGTTCGAATGCCACGACTGTTTTTCCGTCACTGAGTTGGTAACCATGGAAGACCTCTACATCTCTGAGGAAGGCGAAGCCTGGCAGGATGTGCTCGACGGTTTCTACAACGCAGACGGCCAAGTGCCTTGCCAAATCGATGGCGGTCTAAAATGCTTCGGCCACCCAATCGGTGCCTCCGGATTACGGATGTTGTATGAAATGTACAATCAGGTATTAGGCCGCGCCGGCGATCGCCAGCTTGAGAACCCAACCATCGGCATGACGCACAATCTCGGCGGTTTCCCGCATCAGAACGTGTCGTCAATCGCCATCGTGGGCAAGCATGGAGCCTAATATTTACGACAGATAAGTTTAAGAAAAAGGCGCCCTTTACGGCGCCTTTTTTATGGAAGTTTGGAGATATTCACATGATCGATATTGAACGCCACGGTGTCTGCGCCGTCATCCGATTCCACAGGCCAGACGCCCTCAATGCGTTGAATGCCAACGGCCTCGACGCGCTGGAAGGTGCATTGGAACACATCTCTAAAAGCGACGCCCGGGCGCTCATATTGACTGGTGAGGGAGATCGCGCCTTCTGCGCCGGAGCAGATATTAATGAGCTCGGCCCCCGTACAGCAGACCAAGTACGATCAGCGTCCCGGCGTGGCCAAGCCATCGGCCTTCGGATCGAACACCTGCCCTTCCCGTCTATCGCCCTATTGAACGGTTACGCATTGGGCGGTGGGCTCGAACTCTCCCTCGCGTGCACATTCAGACTGGCGACACCGAATGCAATGATGGGATTTCCCGAAATCAAACTTGGGATCTGTACCGGCTGGGGCGGAACACAACGCCTCCCGCGCCTGATCCCGTTGCAAGCCGCACTCGACCTTCTTATGTCGGGGCGCTTGATCGACGCCACTAAGGCCAAAGAATTAGGACTGGTTCATTCGATCACCGATGGCGACCCGATGAGTG
>CAXAGK010000382.1:0-4223 GCA_963968305.1 uncultured Rickettsiales bacterium
GCACTGGGGTCTCGTCGCTAATTTCATTCAAACGGTCGAGCGATATATCGATCCCTGCCCGACCCGCAATGGCGGTTAGGTGAATGATGCCATTGGTGGAGCCGCCGATGGCGAGTAACACACGAAGCGCATTTTCGACGGATTTTTCGGTGACGACCTTATCAGGTGTGAGGCCGGCCACGGCAATTTCGACCGCGCGCTTTCCGGTCTCTTCGGCCGCGCGTAGCCGGTCGGCATGGACCGCCGGGATCGCGGCGGTGCCGGGTAGCGCCATGCCGAGCGTCTCAGCGATACAGGCCATCGTGCTTGCGGTGCCCATGACCGGACAGGTGCCGGCGGTCGTGGAGAGACGAGATTCGACGGAGACGATCTCCTCTTCGTTCAGCTCACCGGCGCGATACATCGCCCAAAATCGTCGGCAATCGGTGCAGGCACCGAGTTGCTCACCTTCGTGACGGGCGGTCATCATCGGGCCGGTGATCAATTGAATGGCAGGCCGGTTGGCCGAAAGCACTCCCATCAGTTGCGCCGGGACCGTTTTATCGCACCCGCCAACAACGACGACCGCGTCCATTGGCTGGGCGGAGATCATCTCCTCCGTGTCCATGGACATGAGGTTCCGGTACATCATGCTGGTTGGATGGAGGAAGGCTTCCGCAAGAGAGACCGTCGGGAACACCATCGGCAGACCACCGGCGGCTAACACACCTCGTTTCACCGCTTCGATTTGCTCCGGAACGTTGCGGTGGCAGTTGTTGTAGCTGCTGGTGGTGTCGGCGATGCCGACGATCGGTTTCTCTAGGCTTTCATTGGTGAAGCCCATGGCCTTGGCGAAGGAACGGCGAAGATAGAGCGAGAAATCCTTATCGCCGTAATTGGTCAATCCGCGGGCCAGGCCCTTTTCATTTTCGTCGGCCATGGTATCCTCTTCGGGTAATCTCTTATTAGGTCGTTTGTTCCTTGGTCTTCAGGAACTTAATCGACGGCCACTCTTTTTCAGCTGTATCCAAGTGCCACGCGTTTCGGGCTAGGAAGATAGGCGCGCCGTCGTGATCTTCCGCCATTGCCGACGGACCGGAATCGCGGAGTTGCTTAATGTCGCGGTCATCGTCGCAATCCAGCCAGCGGGCGGTATGTAGGGAGCTTGTCTCAAAGCGGACCGGTATGTCGTATTCCGTGCGAATCCGATCAGCGAGAACCTCAAATTGCAATGCGCCAACGACGCCGACAATCCAGTCCGGGTCCGTCACCGGTTTGAAGACCCGTGCGGCGCCTTCCTCTGCGATCTGCAATAACGCGCGACCCAGATGCTTTGCTTTCATCGGGTCTTCCGGTCGCACTTTCCGCATCAATTCGGGTGCGAAGCTCGGGATGCCGGTGAAGGCAAGATCTTCGCCCTCGGTCAATGCATCACCAATCCGAAGATTGCCGTGATTGGGAATGCCGATGATGTCACCGGCCCACGCCTCTTCCGCCAGTTCGCGGTCTTGCGCGAGGAATAGCAGAGGATTGTGCGCGGTCATCGTCTTGCCGCTACGGATATGTTTCAGCTTCATGCCGCGTCGGAATTTCCCCGAACACAAGCGCACGAACGCAATTCGGTCTCGATGTTTCGCGTCCATATTGGCTTGAACTTTGAAAACAAAACCGCTGACTTTGTCTTCCTCCGGCATGATTTCACGCCCGGCTGTCGGTTGCGGGCGCGGCGGCGGTGCATATGCGCCGATACCGTCGAGCAACTCCCGCACACCGAAATTATTAATCGCACTGCCAAAATAAACAGGCGTCAATGTACCCTCTCGGTAGGCGTCTAGATCGAATTCGGGACAGAGGCCTCGCACCATCTCGACATCTTCGCGCAATTTGGCGATAGCGTCGGCGGGAAGTAATTCGTCGAGCTTCGGATCGTCGAGCCCCTCGCAGGGGATGCCCGCGTCGATCGTGTTGCCTTTGCTGCGTTGGGTCAGCAGCAGGCGATCACGGAGGAGATCGTAACAGCCAAGGAAATTTCGTCCCATGCCGATCGGCCATGAGGCAGGTGTCACGTCCAAGGCCAGGCTTTGCTCGATCTCATCCAAAAGGTCGAACGGGTCCTGAGCTTCGCGGTCCATTTTATTGATAAATGTGGCGATGGGCATATCGCGTAACCGGCAGACCTCGAATAGTTTCCGTGTCTGATTTTCGATGCCGCGGGCCGCATCCAGCACCATGACGGCGGAGTCGACCGCCGTTATGGTGCGGTACGTGTCTTCGCTGAAATCCTCGTGTCCGGGTGTATCCAACAAATTGAATGTCAGGCCGTCATAGTCAAAGGTCATGACCGAAACGGTGACCGAAATGCCCCGTTCGCGCTCTACTTTCATCCAATCGGAATGGGCGCGTCGCCGGTCTCCACGTGCTTTCACCGCACCGGCAAGCTGAATGGCACCGCCGAACAGCAGCAGTTTTTCGGTGAGCGTTGTCTTACCGGCATCCGGATGCGAGATGATGGCGAAGGTCCGCCGACGCTTCGCGGGATGCCCTGTCGCACCGTCGCTCGCAGCGGGCAGAGCAGAGGCCATGTCAGATTCTCCGTTGTCGTCGGCACCCATATGAGCGCAAAATGTTACAGATGCAACAATGAGTGCGCTGCAAGGCGCTTTTTATCGGACCGATGAGCGACCGCAAAGACATAGACGAAAAAGCGTTGAAGCAGCAGTTGATCGACCGCAAGGAAGAATTGGAACGGTTGATCACGGCGCATCACGATGACACGCGGCCGGTCGTCTTGGATCAAACGACGGTCGGTCGTCTCTCGCGGATGGACGAAATCCAGAACCAAGCAATGTCGGTCGAGATGGAGCGCCGCCGTATCGACGAGACGCATCGGATTGATGCAGCACTTGCACGGATGGAAGAGAACGAGTTCGGCTACTGTATGAGCTGCGGTGATGAGATTGAGAAAAAGCGCCTCGAACTCGATCCTGCGATTCCCACCTGCGTCGGTTGCGCCAAATAACCTATATCCATGATAGTCCGTGAAATGAGGAGTTTTGGATGAAGACGGCACTCGTGACCGGGGGCGCCAAGCGGATCGGTGCTGAAATTGTCCGAGCACTGGCGGAAGACGGATGGCGGGTGTTGGTCCATTACAATACCTCTGCATCCGAGGCCGAAGATCTTGCCGACTCATTGACCGCGTCGGGCAGTGTCGTGCAGACAATTGGATGTGATCTCGCCAATTTAGAGGCGACGCTAAATCTCATTCAGGAATGCAACAAATTGGTTGGGCCGCTCGATTGCCTGATCAACAATGCGTCCCTGTTCGAGCCGGATTGGCTCATGAGCGTGGAACCGGCCCTTTGGCAACGTCAATTGGACGTGAATTTGCGCGCGCCAACCTTACTGACCAAAGCTTTCGCAAAAGCCCTTCCAGAGGATCGCGAAGGCTGCATTATCAATATGCTCGACAATAAAGTCTTCAGCCCGAATCCGGATTATTTTTCTTACTCGATCGGAAAGTTCGGTTTGAAAGGGTTGACCGAAATGGCGGCCATGAGCTTTGGGCCACGCATTCGAGTCTGGTGAATTGCACCTGGGTTGACGACCATCAGTGGAGATCAGACGGAAGAAAAATTTGAACAGCAGAGCACGAGGAACCTTTTGGAACGCTCCAGCGACACCGGCGAGATTGCGAAGGCCGTGCGTTTCATTCTCGGCTCGCGTATGTACAACGGGCAGATCATTGTCGTCGATGGCGGCCAAACTTTGTTGCGGCTACCGCGCGATGTGGCCTTTCTTGACGAGTAGGGCTTGGGAGCGAAACGTGCAGCAAAAAATATTTCTCCGCGACTACGAAGTGATTGCTTCCATCGGTATTCACGAATTCGAGCGGCAAAATCCGCAACGTATCATCATTGATGTCTCGTTGGATTTGTCGGGCGACGTGGCAACCGATACAGCCGAAGATCGGATCGAGACGGTGCTGGATTACGACTTTTTGCGCGAGCGGATTCGCGAAATTGTCGATGGGCGCCACTTCAACCTTCAAGAAACCTTATGCGCGGAGATCTTGGAAATTTGCCTGCGGCCGGAGCGTGTCGTGGGTGCCCGGGTGTCAACCCGGAAGCCGGATGTATATCCCGACTGCGACAGCGTAGGTGTTGAAATGGAGAGCCGAAAGACGGCGGCTTAACAATAAGAGAGAGGGAGGGCGTCATGCCTTATGCGGTAACGGACGATAA
>CAXAGK010000383.1:0-4223 GCA_963968305.1 uncultured Rickettsiales bacterium
GAGTGGCAGTGGCGGCGTGTTCGGCGGTGTCTCTATGACGGAGGACGGCGTCGATAAAATCCCCGGAGAAACGCAGGAAATAACCGTCGGGTCTGATTCTCAAGTCGAAAACGAACTTGAGAAACAAACTCGGCAGATCAAAGCCCATGACCGTGCAAAGAGCGCCACTCCCGCCGAGGTAAAGCGTGAGGAAAAGGAATTCGAACGTGTCGAACGCGCCATCAAACAGGCATTGTTTGAATTACCTCAACTCTCCGCACTGAAAGATTCAGTTCAAGTCGAACTTACCGATGAAGGTTTGCAAATCCAGCTGCTGGACCAATCCGGAACATCGCTGTTCCCCCCCGGCAGCGCGCGCCTCACCCGTCACGCGGAATTACTTTTGCTTCTGGTCGCGAAGATGATCAGGCGGATGCCCAACGAAATTACGATTTCGGGCCATACGGATGCCGCTTCTTTCAGCGATAGTCGGAGTCGGACAAATTGGGAGTTATCACTCGAACGCGCCAATGCGGCACGCCGGGAATTGCTCAAACACGAGGTCACGGGAAAGCGGATCGACTCAGTTGTCGGTTTCGCCGATAAGATGCCGCTGCTCGTCGATAACCCAACATCACCGCAAAACCGCCGCATTTCGATCGTATTGCTGCGCGATAAAATCGAAATCAAAAAGAAAACGCCGCCGAAACCACCGCGCGTCCTCTGACAATGCGCGGTCTATCGGTTACTATTGTAACTGTGGGCTCGACGTCCAATCTGATGTCGGATCAACGTAGGCAACGCCGCAGGGATCGAATATGCAGGAACGCCTTCCAAAACGATCAAATCCCCCCTTCAGTTGGGGCCGAAGCGGCGCGAATTTTGCCCCGTCGGAAGCCAGTTTTGACGGCATATCTTGGCGGCGCACGGTCGCCTTTTTCTTCGATATGTTTGTTCTATTCGCGATTTTTATATCATTGCAAATTCTCAACCTACTGACGTTTTTAATGCTCTCCGCCTTATTTTCGTTCTTGTGGCCCGCACTCCTGTTCGTTCTCTATAACACCGTCCTGATCGGCGGCCGTGGCTCGGCGACTCTCGGCATGCGGCTGATGGAATTGAAATCCGTCAATCATCAGGGCAACGAGCCTAGCTATTTGCAGGCATTCGTGCTTTCGGTCCTGTTTTATCTTTCTGTCAGCTTTACCCTTGGCTGCGTCCTATTGGTCGCGCTTTTCAACAATAAGGGTCGGTGCCTGCACGATATCGTGACCGGTATCTTTATCGTCAACGCCGAACCCTCAACCGCGAAACCCTGATGACGTATCGATAATCCCGCGCTAGACTCACGACACCATGACAACGCAACGCCTGCCTCATCAAATCATGACGTTCTTCCGCTCTGGACCGATGCCATGCCCCTATCTGTCGGGTCGGGTGGAACAGCAATTGTTCGCGGAGCTATCCGGGGCCAAGGCGCTCGACGCGTTCGACGTGCTCAGCCAGGGTGGTTTTCGGCGCAGTCATCACATCATCTACAAACCCGCTTGCGCCGGCTGCAACGCATGCGTGCCGGTCCGGATACCCGTTGCGCGCTTCAAGGCGAGCAAGGCGTGGCGCAAGGTGCTTAACCGAAACAGCGAGCTGATTGTCACTGAGGTCGGGACCAAGGTCACCGAAGAGCAATTCGATCTGTTCCAGATCTATACCAACCGCCGGCATGGCGACGGCGAGATGGCCAAGATGAGCCGCCGCGACTATGCCGCGATGATATTGAGCAGCCCGGTCGACACGATAATGGTAGAATTCCGTGAGCCGAACGGCCGCCTCATCGCCGGATGCTTGATGGACCGTCTCGCGGGCGGGCTCTCGGCAGTCTATAGCTTCTTCGACCCGCAGGAAGAACGCCGCAGTCTCGGCAGTTACGTCATTCTATGGATGATTGAGGAAGCACTGCGTCTCGACCTGGATCACGTATATTTGGGGTATTGGGTCGCAGGCAGTCCAAAGATGGATTACAAATCCCGCTTCCGTCCCCTAGAAGCGTTTGGCCCAAATGGCTGGACCGAAATCGAGGACCCGTCTTCTCTCATTACCTCACGCGAACGCCTCTCCCCGCCACTGCGCTAATAAGGCGTTATTTATCGGGCCCCGCCGACATTCCGGCCAGATTGTCTTTGAAATTGGGGTGCCTTTCACCGTCACTCCTGTCGATTACCCTACTCGTTAGATATGAAACGATGAAACCGACGACACCATGCGGAGCAAAGAAATGACACTGTCGCTGAATGAGCAGTAAATTTCCGAAATCCTGAAGATGGACGAGCTGATCGAGGTGATGGAGAAAGCGATGATCGCTTTCTCGGCGGGCGAGGTCACGCAACCACCGCGCAAACTGATACCGGTGGAACCAGATGGGGGTTATTTCGGCCCCATGCCGGCGATCTCCAAGGACGCGATGGGAATAAAGCTGGTGAACTTCTACCCAGGCAATGCGGCGCTCGGTATCCAAACCCATCATGCTGTTCAAGCCCAAAACGGGCGAGACCTTGGCAATCATGGAAGGTGGCCTGATCACCGAGATGCGCACCGCCGCCGTCTCCGCCGGCGCCACCCGTCCCTTCGCCACACCGGATGCAAAAGTTCTCGCCATACTGGGCCGCAGGCGTGCAGGCCAAAAGCCATGTGGAAGCCATGCGATGCGTACGCGATTTCGACGAAGTCCGCGTTTGGGCCCGCGATCCGGAGAAAGAGAAAGCCTTCGCCGACGAACATGGCGCCGTCGCCATGGATGCGGAAGACGCGGTGCGCGGTGCGGATGTGGTGGTAACGGCGACCAGCTCACAGGTCCCGGTGCTCCAGGGCGAATGGCTGAAAGAAGGTGCCCACATCAACGCCGTCGGCGCGCCCATCGCCAGCTACCGCGAACTCGATGACGAAGTCATGTCGCGCTGCACGATCATCGCCTATTTCCGAAACGCCTGCATGAAGGAGCCCGACGATGTAATTCTATCGGCCGCTGAAATCGGCGAAGTGCTGGCGGATAAGGTGAGTATCGACGCGTAAGAGACGACCTGTTCAAAAGCGTCGGCCTCGCCGTGCAGGACGTCTTCGCCGCGCAGATAGTGTAAGAAAAGGTGAATGCCTAATCCAGGCTCGCCCCCAAGCAAAAACCTATCCCCCGAACTTGTTGTCTCTCGGGAAGCCCCTCGGGGCCATCAGACCGGCTCCGGCGCGTTTGCCGATGTAGCGCTGGATGTCCGTCGCGGTCCGGATGCGGTCGCCGAGTTTCCAAGTCAAGCCATCTTCAAGCTTGAAGGTCTTGGCGTCGTCGAGGGCGCCATCCTTGTAGCGCTGCAGGATATTGCCGCGCCCGCGGGACATTTCCGGCAGGTCGGCCAATGGGAATATCAATAATTTCCGGTTCTCGCCGACGACGGCGACGTGATCGTGGCCCTCCTGCATTGGGAAGCTGGTTTGCGCTTCCGTCCCGCCGGAGATGTTTAGTACTTGCCTACCGCTCTTTGTCTGGGCGATCAAGTCGTCCTCATTGACGATGAAACCGCGACCATCAGAGGCCGCGACCAATATCTTCTGCTTTGGTCGATAAATCGAGAGTCCAGCAATGTCGTGTTCCTGCGATAGGTCGAGCATCAAGCGCAACGGCTCACCATGGCCGCGGCCGCCGGGCAGCTTGTCGACACCAAGCGTGTAGAACCGCCCGTTCGTCGCAAACACCAGCAGCTTGTCGGTGGTCTGCGCGAAGAGCGCGAAGCGGTGACGATCGCCTTCCTTGAACTTTAACTCGTCCTCGTTCTCAATATGCCCTCTAATCGCCCGCACCCAGCCTTTCATGGAACAGACGACGGTAACCGGCTCGCGCTCGACCATCGCTTCCAACGGGATGACCATGGCCGAGGGTGGACCGGCAATCTCTGTCCGGCGACGTCCCAATTCGGTATCAGGGCCGAAGGTTTTGTGCAGGTCCTTGAGCTCTCCAGTAATGACTTCCCAACGCGCTTTCTCGTCCTTCAATAGCGCGATGATATCCTTGCGCTCTTGTGTCAGATTGTCGTGCTCGGTGCGGATTTCCATCTCCTCGAGCTTACGCAAATGACGCAGGCGCATATTGAGGACTGCGTCGGCCTGTACATCAGACAGCTTGAAGGCCCTGATCAACTCGCCCTTGGCGTCGTCTTCCTCGCGGATGATGCGGATCACCTCGTCGAGATTCAGATAGGCGA
>CAXAGK010000384.1:0-4193 GCA_963968305.1 uncultured Rickettsiales bacterium
GGAGTGGCGCTCTTTGCAAGGTCATGGGCTTCTATCTGCCGCGTTTGTTTCTCAAGTTCGTTTTCGACTTGAGAATCAGACCCGACCGTCATTTCCTGCGTTTCTCCCGGGATTTTCTCGACGCCGTCCTCCGTCATAGAGACACCGCCGAACACGCCGCCACTGCCGCTCGACCCCGTGATGGCGCCGGTCGGCTCGAAATAGTTCGAAACCCCCAATTTTTGTTCCATGGTCGTGGCATTGAGCAACCATAACAACAAGAAGAACGCCATCATGGCGGTGACAAAATCCGCGTAAGCGACCTTCCACGCACCGCCATGCGCCGGGGGGGGGGGCGGTGGAACCTTCTTTATATATATTGGTCTCTCTTCTTCGTCCGTGAGTGACATGAACTAACCTTCTGATCCCGCGTCGCCATCGGACGCTTGTTGTGGCAACTCGGTCAACGGTTTCTGCTTTTGCAGGATGATGCTAATGCGCCGGTTCAAAGGTGAAGAAGGTTTGTCCGGAAACAAATGTTCCGTATCGGCCTTACCCGCGACCTTGACGACGCGTTCCCCACCGAGCCCGAATTCGACCATGGTGCGTCGCGCCATATTGGCTCGGTCGCCGGAGAGTTCCCAATTACCGTAATTCCGCTTAGTGGATTTAGAGGTGTCAGTATGACCGGTTAGTACGACGGCATTCGGCAGCTTTGTGATGACATTGGTCACGATGGCCAACATTTTGCGACCATGATCGTTGAGCACCGCGCGGCCGGTGACGAACATCGGGATGTCTTCTTGATCGAGAAATTGAATGCGCAGACCTTCGTGGGTGTAATCGATCATCAAGCTGTCTTGCATGTCGTTCAGTTCGGGAATTTCCTGCAGTGCTTGTCTAATTTCCGCTTCGACCTTGGCGAAACTCTTTAGTTCGGTTTGCAGCCGTTTCTCCTCGGCTTCCGCCAATGCCTCTGCATCTTTATTGTCCTGCTTACTTTGGTCACCTCCGGTCTTACTGCCTGCGGTCGCGAGCGCCACGGTCACGCTAGGGTGAGAGCCAGCAGATTTTAGCGCCCCTTCCGCGGACTGCGCGAGACCCGAAAGCGCCTGCCCCGAACCAGAAGAGTTTTCCTCTTCCGAAGTGTCCGGCTCGAAATAATTCGATATACCCTGCTTGTTCGTTTCCGTGGTGACGTTCAACAACCAAAGCAGCAGAAAGAATGCCATCATCGCGGTCACGAAATCCGCATAGGCGACCTTCCATGCACCACCGTGTGGCGGATGATTAGCTTTGATCTTCCGCTTTATGACGATCGGTTTTAGAGCCTTCGAAGCGCGAGACATCGAATTTGCCGATTTCGTTCAGTTTAAACAGGACTCAAAGCAGCGGTCGCATCTTCTAATTCCGTGAAACTGGGCCGCACGCTGTGGCCTAACGTCTTGCGCGCAAATTCGACTGAAACAGCGGGGGAGTAGCCTTGTAAATGCGCGATGATACCGATTTTAAGGCAGACGAAATAATTATGATCGGCATCGTAAACACCCTTCATTGCAGTTGCCAACGGGCCCACAAAACCATAACAAAGTAAAATGCCGAGGAAGGTTCCAACAAGCGCCGCGCCGATCAAGTGTCCCAAAATCTCAGGCGGCTCCGTAATGGAGCCCATCGTGTGAATAACACCCAAGACAGCGGCAACAATACCTAGGCCCGGGAAAGCCTCTGCCATCGTATTTACGGCGTGGGCGATATGATGATTGTGCTCGTGAAGGACATCTAGCTCTGCATCTATGATCGCTTCAACTTCAAGCGGGTTGTCGGTACCCATTGTCATCAAACGTAAATAGTCGCAGAAGAATTCGACAGCATGGTGGTCCGCCGCAAAACCCGGGAATTTCTGAAAAAGTTTACTTTCTTCCGGATTGTCAATATGGGATTCCAGGGAGAGCATTCCTTTGGTTTTAGCCATTCGGTAAACTTGATACTGTAGCGTCAACAATTCGAGATATTGATCGGCTTTGTATTTCGGGCCTTTTAGCAGGCCAATGAGCCCGGAAATCGATCCCAAGACCGTTTCCTTATTGTTTGCGGCAATGAACGCGCCAATTCCAGAGCCACCGATGATGACGAGTTCAGCGGGCTGAAAAAGCACAGCTAAATGGCCGCCAAGCATCAGATATCCTCCGATGATACAGACGATTACAAACAGGGTTCCAATTATTACAAACATTACGCGGTCCCAAGATTAGAGTGCTGAAGATTAAGCATTATTCCGGCCAATGTCCAAGGGCCCCCAACAAAATGTTAACGATATTCTGGCCTTGGAAATTATCGTATAGCATCGAATACTGACCAAAACTTAATCAGGAAAAAGAATATTGTTAATACATTTCGCTCGCGGTGTCATCGAGGCGGCGGGTTCGGAATCCTGCTGCCGTCAGCCGGTTGATGATTTCCTCAATATGCGCGGAATCCCTGGTTTCCACGACGATATCGGCCTCTGCACGTTTGACGGGGACGTCATAGAACATACGCTGATGGTAAATCTCGACGATGTTGCCGCCGCCGTCACCGATTTGCTCTGTGACCCGGGACAGGACACCTGGTTGATCCGAAATTTCGACTCTGAGTCGCGCCATCCTGCCTAGTCGGATCATCCCGCGTAGCAAAATTGACGAAAGCAGACGCGAATCGATATTAGCACCGCAAGCGATCAGGCCGATTCGCCGCCCCTCAAAACGGTTCTGTTGCTGCCGAATTGCCGCCAGAGGTGCCGCGCCTGCACCTTCCACGACTAACCTTCCGGTCTCGACCATGGCCTGAACCGCTGATTCGAGGCTCAGTTCATCCACCAAGATGATGTCGTCGACGTAGCGGGAGATGATTTCCTTGGTGATCTCACCAGGTGCTTTGAACGCGATACCTTCGGCAATGGATTCGCCGCCCGATGTTGGCGGCAATCCGTGAATGGCTTGGTACATCGACGGGTAGAGTTGCGCTTCCACGCCGATAATCTCGATCTTCGGATTCAATTCTTTCACCGCCATCGCAATTCCGGCGATGACACCGCCGCCGCGATTTCGTCGGCAAAGGGCTTTCCATCACTGACCGATTCGCCCTCAAGGACGACGCGAGCGCCAAAATCCCGTGTTCGGACAATTTTCGTAAACGGGGTCCCTTTCGGCACGACGATGGTCGCGGGAATGCCCAAGCGCTGCGCGTGATAGGCGACGCCCTGCGCATAGTTGCCGGCGGAAATCGCTATAACGCCTTTACCACCTTCTTGGGAGACTGATTTTAACTTCACGAACGCCCCCGATCTTTGAACGAACCGGTGCGTTGTAATGTTTCCAGTTTGAGAAAAATTTTAACATCCGTTGCGTCTGATAGCGGGCCCAAGCGAACGATGGGGGTGCGAACGACTTCACCATGAATTGTAACGGCTGCAGCTCGGATGCTCTATAGTGCGACGGTCATTCTTTTCGGATGCTTTCGTTGTCGGCGAGGGGACGTAGCCGCAGCACATCACTTCCCCGTGCCTTTAGTTCATTTTGCGATCCGACAATACGGAAATACTGGCCATCGCGCCATTGTGACAGTTGATCCATGTACCGGGTGGAAAGCGGATTGCCGGATTGCCCGGTTGCAAGGCTGTATCGGCTATTCCCGGGATCCGCCAAATCATAGACGGCCCGGTATCCAGCCCCGTGGGAGTGGCGATATGGACTTTCCGTACCTCCACCGGTTTGGCCACGATTTAGGGTATGGTCGCCGCCATCGGTTTTGATCCGTCCCTCCGACCAATCGGCGAGAAGGGGAATATGACGCAAAATCCGATGCGGAAATGTCGCCGTATGGGCGTCGCCCCATCGCCAATTCTTCGGTTCATCGCCGAAACGCTTCCTTAACTCCGTGAGCGCGCGGTTGAGGGCGTGTTCCACGCGTGACGCACAATCTTCTTTTTCTAGTGTGGAAATGTCGTCACACCACTTGGTATCATGGATCAAGACCCGGTGAATGAAGAGCGGCCGAGGGCGGCGGTATCCAGTAAATTGATCGCCGAGCTCATCCGCTACCAGTGATGGCATTAAGTTTCGTATCCAAGCGGCATAGATCAACGGCTCCGGGCGATCCCGCGTCATCTCGAGGTCCCATGCACGGACCAGCTTGATGACTTTTTTCCCGATATCGCTCTTCGGCTCGATTTTGGC
>CAXAGK010000385.1:0-4178 GCA_963968305.1 uncultured Rickettsiales bacterium
TCGTCAGCGCTATCTCAATGCAGAGATTCGAAGGCATGACGCATGAAGAAAGCGCGCCTCTTTTGAAATTTCTCACCCTCCATGCGCGACGGCCGGAATTTACGTGCCGGTTCCGTTGGCGCGCCAATTCGATCGCCTTCTGGGACAACCGGTGCACCCAGCATTATGCTTTGAACGACTATCACGGCCAACGCCGCGAAATGCACCGCATCACAATCGCCGGTGATCGACCGGCGTGAATTACTTGGGCTTCGCCGAAGCCTGTGCAGTGAAGTCCACTATCGTGTCAGCAGTCGCCACGGCGACAGATCCATAGATGGGTCACCTTTGTTTCCAGGTCTTAACCACAAAGCGCGCGTCACCGTCACTCACGCCCCACATCTCGAACTCAACCTGGACAGAATCGTATAACGATACGTCGCCGGCTGGTTTCGCCATGTCCCGATAGATAGCGACATTGACCTCTATACCGTCGAGCGCGGGTTGCTCGGCATTGGCAATTGTACTGACCATATTCACCGCACAAGCGGCATTAGATATCCCATTGCAAACAGACACGGTGCAGTATCGATTCGCGGAAATCACATCGCTGTTATGCCAGCGCAGATAGCGTGATACGATCTGCCGACTAGTGATGTTCGAGGCAAACATTTGTAATGAGCACAGATAATTCCGATACGCGTATCGAGTTGACGAACGACCAAGAGACGTTGGCGGCGAGAATTCATCGCGATGCGATGGTGATAGACGGAACGGCACTCGCATACACATTGCAACAACCCTTTACCGATAGGCTCATTGAAGCCGGCATGACGGCAGCGGTCGTCACTGTCTTCATTGGTGTCGAAACTGGGATAGGTAGCCATACGGAAGCGGCAATGCGGGCAATCGACCACACTTTGCGCTTGGTCCGTGAGAATGACAGCCGGATGGAATTGGTGCTGAGCGCCGACGATTTCTATCGCGCGAAAGAGATTGGGAAACTCGGTATCGTCATGGCGTTCCAGAATGCGACACCGTTCGGCGACGATCTGAGTCTCGTCGACGCATTCCACGGGCTCGGCATTCGCTGCGTTCAACTCACTTACAATCAACGGAACCTTGCCGCCGACGGTTGCCTAGAGCCTGAAGGCGGCGGGTTGAGCCTATACGGTGTTGATCTGATGCACGCGATGCAAGACGCTGGAATAGCCGTCGATCTTTCACATGTGGGCGATAACTCCGTGGAGCATGCGATCCGCGTTGCAAAACATCCGCTGGCCTTCACCCATTCCAACGCCCGTCGACTTTGCGAGAGCACCAGAAACAAGACGGACGATCAGATTTTGAATCTTGCCGGAGGCGGTGGCGTGATCGGATTGAATGCGTTTCCGGCCTTCCTAAGCAGCGACGGCAGCCGCCCACATATTCAAGACCTCTTGGTTCAAGCAGACTATCTCCTTGGCCTTGCGGGCGCGGACTCCGTCAGTCTCGGATTGGATTTCATCGAAGGTTGGACGGATGTCGAAAAGGTAAACCTCCGCAAGCATGCTCACGCCTTCGGCTCGTCCTATGATTTTCCGGTCGGCCTCGAGGGTGTGAGCCAGTTACCGAATCTGACACGCGGATTTTTATCACGCGGCCACGACGAACAAACGATCAAAGGCATCCTCGGCGAAAACCTTTTGGAATTCTTCAAACGCGTGTGGAAATGAATTTTGCAGGGCCCGACCTTTATGCCGAATAACAGCACGGTTGAAGTAAACGACAGAATGCAGTCGGGATACCGCTATCGGTTGGAAGCACCCGTCGGCGAGAATTTTTCCAAAAACTTCACGCCGCACCTCTCTCCCGGAGAGATGCTCGAAATGGGCATTTTCGAAGGAAAATATTGTAACGACTGTAAGGATGAATTTCCCAGCAGTTGGTTCGCCAACGCAAAGACAAGCGACATTCCGGACCCCGCGCTCAACTATTTCGGCATCAAGAGCCGCCAACCCCTCTCCGTATGGCAAGAGAAAGGCTGGATTTACGGGCCCGACCCGCGGGGCTGGTTTCAATGGTATTGCCGATACTATCTCGGCAGGCGACTGGCCGAAATCGACGCCATACAGATTAAACGCTGGCGCGCGTTCGCACGGCACGCGGGCCAAATTCGGGCGAATTGCGAGCCAGGAGATATCTTTTGCCGCCGCCGCCAGCGACAGGCACTTCTGCAGTGGTCACATGACCCGCTAATTTAAGGCGCCTTTCTAGGCGGCTTTCGTCTCTGCCGCCACGCTCGCCAGAATCATTGCGGCGCATTTCTCACCGATCATGATCGATGGCGCGTTGGTGTTGCCGGAGGTCAGCGTCGGCATGATCGACGCGTCGGCGACCCGCAGCCCTTTGATGCCGTGCACACGTAATTGATCGTCGACCACGGCCATCGTATCGCTGCCCATCTTGCAGGTGCCGATTGGATGATAAGTCGTCTCGGCGTTGTTACGCACCCATTCCAAGAGCTGTTCATCGGTTTGATAAGCCGCACCGGGAGCAATTTCTTCGCCGACGATTTCGGCGATCGGTGATGCCGCCATCAGCTCACGCCCCTTGCGCATGGCGTGCAGAATACCGGTGCGGTCCATTTCGGCGGACAGAAAATTGAACCGGATCGCCGGCGGTTCCGCCGGGTCGGCCGACTTAATGTGAATGCTACCGATGCTTTCCGAGCGCAGCACGTTGACATTCATCGTGATGCCGCATTCTTTCGCAACCCGTCGCACCCGGTTGACCCGTTCGGTGAGGAACGGCATCACGGAGATTGTCGCATCCGGCGTCTCGAGCCCTTCGCGAGTGCGAAAATACATGCGTAGGGGAACCGCCGACAGGGCGAGAAAACTCTTGCCGCCCAGCACGTATTTCATGGCTTCGCCGACAAGTCGCATCCCGTTCCCACGTTCGTTGAAGGTCGCGTCCTTCTCGGTGATCGAGTACTTCATGCGCGGCGAGTAATGGTCGCGCAGGTTCTCACCAACCCCCGGCAATTCGTGGAGCGGCTCGATACCGTGTTCTCTCAGAAACTCCGACTTACCGATTCCCGACAATTCCAATAACTTCGGAGAATTAATCGATCCGGAACTGATGACGACTTCACGCGTGGCCCGCGCCTTTCGAGCCTCTCCGTTCACCGAGTAGCGAATTCCAACACAGGTCTTACCCTCCAAGATAAGGGACTCGCCCATGGCACCCGTCTGGATCTTCAAATTCGGGCGGCTGCGGGCCGGATCGAGATAGCAATATGCCGTACTTTGCCGCCGGCCCTTGTTGATTGTCGCCTGCGTCATCGCGATGCCTTCTTGGTCGGCACCGTTGTAATCCGGATTATGCTTTATCCCGATCTTGGCGGCGGCAGCGATCATTTTATCGAAGAATGGGCTTAGCTTGCCGGAGTCCGAGACTTGCAAAGGCCCTTCGCGGCCCCGAAACTCATCCGATCCTCCCTCATAGGATTCCATTTGCTTGAACAAGGGCAGAACGTCTTGATAACTCCATCCGCGATTGCCGAGCTGCGCCCAATGGTCATAGTCCTGCGCTTGGCCGCGCACAAATACCATGCCGTTGATCGAACTTGACCCGCCCAGCATCTTGCCACGCGGCACTTCGATCTCGCGCTGCCCACTACCTTCGTCAGGCTCCGAGTTGTAACACCAATTGACGGCAGGGTTATCGATCAGCTTGGCGACACCGGCCGGAACACGCGACCAAAAATAGCCGGAACCCTCGGTCCCCGCTTCCAGACAAAGGACCCGAAATTCTCCGCTGGCGCTCAGACGGTTCGCCAATACGGCACCCGCCGATCCCGCGCCCACGACGATATAATCATAACTATCCGAATCCATCATTTCCCCCCGACTTCAGGTTTTGCTTCCTGTGCCAAAAATTAGATCAGACGATGCCCGAGTCAAAAATTCGATTGACTGTTCCATGTCAGGACTTTGCCGACCAAGCTTGCCTTTCCGCCTGTCGCCGAACATCGCCGCGTTTTCGGCCGCCAGTGCAAGCTGGATGATCTTGTGCAGACGGTAGAATAGAATGCCGCTGCCTTGCGGTTCACGCGACAAAAACTGGCAGCTGTCCTCGCCGTCGCATCTGCAATAAAACGCTCCTACTTATATCTGCTCAGACAACTCTTACGCCTAGATAAACCGCATGGCCCG
>CAXAGK010000386.1:0-4166 GCA_963968305.1 uncultured Rickettsiales bacterium
ATTGTAATACTGTGCATGGGGTTGTTTCGCGAAAAACATGATGGTTCGCGGTGGATCATCCTTCGACAGGCTCAGGATGAGGTCTTTTCGCGAAAGTTAACTGCTAGGCGGTTATATCCAGCAGACGTTCGCTCAGTTCATCCTCGGTGCGGATGACGGCCGCATTGGCTTTGAAGCTCGTCTCGGCTTGGCTCAGTTCGATCAAACCTTCAGTGCGGGCCAAGCTTGGGTCGGAGAGGGAAATCGTGTCCTGTACGTCAAGCGAACTGCCGCTCTTGGCCTGTTTAGGCAGATCGGCGGTGACAATTTTCTCAGCGGCCTTGCCGACGCGCTCAGCGCTTTGCGTGAGACCGCTAAGGGCGCTCGATAACACGGATGATATTGGCATTTCCTTCTCCTCATCACCACTCTAGGGAAAATGCGGCCCCTGACCAGTGATGGCGGTCACACTCGCACTTAAAGATTAACAAATGCTGAACAAAACCGAAGACACGTTCACCTTAGCCATCCCCGCTCTCGGGTGAGGAGCTGGCCTCGGCCGCTAATTTCCGCTCTCGGTAATACACATACAGTCCCGACGAGACGATCACGGCCACACCCACCCAGGTGAGCGGATCAGGGAAATCGCCGAAGAAGATGAAGCCTAGAGTCGTCGCTCCCACGATCTCGACATATTGGAAGGGCGCGATCTGACCCGCTCCGATACGCCGGGTCGCCAAAGCCACAAAGACATGCCCCGCGGTTGCAATTGCCCCTAGCAGGATCAGCAATCCCCACTCTATCCCATTGGGCATCGCCACTGCCAAAAAGGAGAGGCCGGTCATCGGTCCGACCAGTAAGACCGGTGTCAGTACCAGCGCACCGAAAACACCGACATAGAATTGCATGCCGATGGCGTTGGCCACGCTGCCGCCTCGCGCCAATTTACGAGTCAGCAGCATGTAGAGCGCGAAGCCGAAAGCGGCCAGGATCGGCAGCAACGCCGTGGCACCAAAGACCGCGTAGCTCGGGCGCACGATCAGCATCGATCCGGCCAGACCTACCAAGACCGCGCTGATCCGCCGCCAGCCGACCGGTTCACCGAGGAACACCGCCGACAGTAGGGTGAACATCAACGGGCTGACAAAGAAGATCGAGATCGCATCCGCGAGCGGCATGACCGACAATGCAGCGAAGAAGACGACGGTCACCGTCGCCATCAGGACTCCGCGCGCGATATGGGACCAGAGGTTCGGCCCGATCCGCAAACCACCGTCCCGTAGTGCGAAAGGTAGGAGGAAGATCGCCTGCAGGACATGACGGACCCAGGCGACTTCTCCCGCCGAGATCGATCCGGACAGTCCTTTGGCGATGGCATCGATCCCCGGCAAAATCAGCATCGCTGAGATGATAAAGATCACGCCTTGGCGGAGATCGGCGGCGGAAGGTTGATGTTTCGCACTCATGGCCGGACAGTGCCGGGTCGCAGGGTAGGCGGCAATGCTTTATCGGCCCCTCACCCTAGCCCTCTCCCCTCGCGGGAGAGGGCTAGGGTGAGGGGGTTAATTTAAACCCCCTACTCCGCCGCCTGCGCCACCGGCTCAGGGACACTAATGACGCCGTCACGGATAAACCCAGAAACTTCAGCTTCCGAAAATCCAAATTCTGCCAAGACTTCTGAGCCGTGCTCACCCAAACGGGGAGCCGCACGGCGCACAGACGTCGGAGATTTGGACAGTTTTACCGCCGGGCCCAAAGTGTCGATCTTGCCGACGGAGGAGTGCTCGACCTCAACGATCATGCCGCGATGGCGGGCTTGCTCGTTCTGGTGCATTTCGGCGGTGTCGAGGATGGGGCCTGACGGCAATCCGGCATCTTCGAAGATCGGGCCCCACTCCGCCCGCGTCTTCAGGATGAAATGTGGCGCCAAGATATCGCGGACTTGGTCGAGATTAGCAATTCGTTCTGGCGTCTTCGCAAAGCGAGGGTCCTCGCCGAGCTCCTCCCGGCCGATGATCTTACAAAGGCGCTGCCAATGGCGGTCGCTCCCCGCGGATAAGGTCATCCAGCCATCGCTTGCCTTAAAAACTTCGTAGGGCCCGTTCAGCGGGTGGACATTGCCGAGTGCTTCTGGCGCCTTGCCCGTCGCGACATATTGCGAGGATTGATGGAAGCTCGCTGCGATGCCGGATTCGAACAGCGAAGTATCGACGAATTGCCCTTCGCCCGTGTTGTTGCGGTGCTGGAGAGCGGCGAGAACTCCCATCGCACCGAACATCCCGGTCATAACATCGCAGATGGGTGCCCCGCTCTTGAGTGGTGGATGATCGGGACCGTAGCCGGTCACGCTCATCAAGCCGCTCATGCCCTGCGCGATCAGGTCGACGCCTGCCCGGTGCGAATAGGGTCCCGTCGCGCCGAAGCCGGAAACCGCCAAATAAATCAAACTCGGGTTGATGTCCCTCAAGTCGTCATACCCAAGGCCGAGTTTTGGCATGGTCTCGCGCAGAAAATTCTCAACCAGAACATCCGAGCCTTTGACCATGCGACGGAAGATAGCTTTGCCTGTCTCATCCTTCAGGTCGATGGCGATGCCGCGCTTATTGCGGTTGATCATCATGAAGGAGGAGGATTCACCCTTGATTGGCGGGACGAAACGGCGCGTGCCGTCGCCCCCATCCGGGCGTTCGACTTTGATCACGTCGGCGCCGAAATCAGCCAGATGCATCGCGGCCGCCGGGCCCGCGAGATTGGCCGTCACATCCAGAACCTTAATGCCCGCGAGCGGGCCCTTCGCTTGCTCGGTCATATCCGTCACTCCCCTACTAAATTTCTTTGGAGAGTGAGGTAGATCAAGTGCCCATTGCCCCCACCCTACCCCTCCCCCGCATGCGGGGGAGGGGTAGGGTGGGGAATTATTACTGCGCTAGGTCCGGCACCCGTGTATGCCAGTTCGTTCCGCGCTGATAAGCATGACCCACGGTACACAGAGTCGCCTCGTCGAATGGGCGTCCGATCAATTGAAATGCGGTCGGCAGTCCCATCGGCGTGAAGCCGCACGGCACGCTCAGGGCTGGTAGGCCGAGATAGCTGATCGGGCGCGTGTTCTTCGATATCCGCAACACGACGGCGGGCATATCCTCGCTGCCGCCGACATCCACATCCGCGAGCTTCGGCGCGGTGATCGGCATCGTCGGTGTCAGCAGGACATCGCAATCCCGGAACGCCGTCGCACAATAGTCGCGCAGATAGGTGTCCCGCATGGTCAGCGCCTCGATATACCGGGTGGCCGGTTGATAGAGCCCGAATTCAATCCGCCGTCGGACCATGTCGCCGTAGTCGCCGGGCCGCTCTACCAACCACTTGCGATGGATGGTCGCCGCTTCCGACGCCAGTGCGGCGGCCCAGATCAAGTTCATTTCCCCATGATCCGGCACATCGGCCTCAACCAATACCGCGCCCGCATCCGCCAGAACTTGTTGGGCTCCTTCGACCAACCCTTCCACATCCGGGTCCATATCGTCGTAATAGTAGGTGCTTGGAATGCCGATGCGGAGCCCTTCAACCGAATTCATGCAGGCCGCTTCATAGGCGTCCACGGGTCGATGGCTCGAGGTCGCATCCTTCGGGTCGTGTCCCGCGATCGTATCCATGATCCGCGCCGCATCACGCACAGTGCGGGTCAATGGTCCGCCGCAATCAAAGGAAAACGATAGCGGCATTAACCCGTAACGACTGACCCGGGTCTGGGTCGGCTTGAAGCCGACGACGCCGGACATGCCGGACGGGATGCGAATGGATCCGCCAGTATCTGAGCCAAGCGCCCCATAGACGATCCGTGCCGCGACCGTCGCCCCCGAACCGCTCGACGAGCCGCCCGGAGCGTGTTCCGGATTCCAAGGATTGTGACAATCGCCGTAATGCACGTTGTTCCCGATGGGTCCAACCGCGAACTCCGACATATTCAGATCGCCAAGATAGAGCGCTCCCGCTTCTTCTAACCGGGCAATTACCGTCGCGGTGCGGTCGGCTACGTAATCGGCCCTGATCTTCGAGCCGCAGGTGGTGACCTTGCCTTCGCGGTAGTACATGTCCTTATGCGCTAACGGCACACCCGCGAGCGCGCCGACGGTCTCGCCTCGCGCAATCCTGCCGTCGACTTCGGCCGCTGCCTCCAGGGCCACATC
>CAXAGK010000387.1:0-4165 GCA_963968305.1 uncultured Rickettsiales bacterium
GTATCTGTTTTGTGCGGAACAACCCCATGCACAGTATTAAAATACCGCTGTTTTGGTGTTTGGAGGTGTCTCCGGCAATGCCGGATGCGCGGTAATTCTTTACGTGTCAAAGAACGATGATTCAGTCTATCATAAATTCGACAATTTGTCGACGCTCACATTTGTAACCTCATCCGCACGTTCTCACCATGAAACCGTCATTCCGGGACGGGCTTCGTCCGGACCCGGAATTAAATCCTGAGCCTAACTTTCATGGATGCACTACTTCGAAGATCTCAGCAACATTTCTGGGCTCGCTTCGCGCCTCGGAATGACGACCGAGAGGTGAGTGCCCCTACTTCCCTTTAAACACCGGGCCGCGCTTCTCCGCGAAGGCTTTCTCCGCTTCCCGGTGATCTTCCGTAAACCAGAGATCGATGAACGTGTCGGCGGCTAAATCGTGTGCCTCTTCGGCGGGGCCGCTGGCGGCCTTGTGGATGACGCTTTTGGCGCGACCGAGGGCCAGGGGGGCGGCTTTGTCGAAGGACGCTACGAATTGCATGGCGGCACCGACCACGTCCGCGTCTTTTGCGATCTTGTTGACGATGCCGAGCCGGTAGGCTTCCTCGGCGTCGAAGCGCTCCCCG
The DNA here is from genome assembly GCA_963968305.1 of uncultured Rickettsiales bacterium. GTDB lineage: Bacteria > Pseudomonadota > Alphaproteobacteria > UBA8366 > UBA8366 > UBA6544. The sequence goes on from CAXAGK010000387.1 coordinate 627, forward strand.
GTCGTCACCACTAGCATGGCACGGCTGAACCCGATGTCGCGGACCAGGCGCTCATAGCCTTCCCAGCCGGTGATGATGCCGAGGCGCACTTGCGGCATACTGATTTGCGCTGTCGGCGACATAACGCGGAGATCAGTTGCCAGCAGGATTTCCGTGCCGCCGCCGATGGCAAGGCCGTTGATCGCGGCGATGACTGGGACGTGCAGGGCTTCGAAGCGCTGGAAGACCGTCCGCGCCAAGCGCATGACTTCGCGCAGCTCGTCCTTTGTGGTGAGCTGGGCGTAGCGTTTCACGTCGCCGCCGGTACAGAAGAACCGATCTCCTGCACCCGTCACAATCACCGCACGAAGGTCCATGTCGCCCTCGACCGTGTCGAGAATATCGAGGAAAGCCTGGCTGACTTCGGCACTCAGCGAATTTCCCGCTTCGGGCCGGTCGATGGTGAGGATCAGGGCGCTGCCCCGTCGCTCTTGCTTAACGATTTCAGCCAAATTTCTTGGCCGCCCAGCCGCCGTCGACCTGTGGTTCGACGAAATGTATCAACAGTCCCCCGCCGAAATTCGATGGGTGTACGAAACCGATAAGCGATCCGCGCCCTCCGGGCCGTCCTTCAACGTCGATCATCCGCCAGCCATCTTCCGCGAGCTTCGGCAGGGTGGCGTCGATGTTCCGCGTCGCAAACGCAACATGGGCCAGGCCCGGTCCACGCCGGGCAACAAACTTGGCAATGGCACTTTGGTCGCCCTTGGTGTTGCCTTCTTCCTCGCCCAATCGCTCTTTCGGTTTCATGTCGGTGTCGTAATCCATCAGCAGTTCCAGCTCGCAATCGCCAATATTGATGAAGACGTCGCGCAATCCGCCGAGAATTTCCGGTGGGCGGGAGTGATAAATCGCCCCGTATTTATCAGAGATAAAACTCTCCGTGACGTTGCGCACCTCCACATCGGTCTGGGTGCTGTCGATGGGACAGCCGAGATTGTCGGTGAAGACACGCACCGTCGCGTCGTTGTCGTCGGTGGCGATGCCGAGATGATCGATCTTGTAGGCCGGTCCGTCGGAGCTCGGAATGTCGAGTGGTTCGATGAACCTTGTGCGGATGCCGACTGTTTCTTTCGGCTCGATGGTGACAAAGCGTTCACCGTCCGGACCAACACCGTCGTGAGTGACGGTCAACCCGTGTTTAGCGGCAGTACCGGCTGGATCGGCCGCGCCGAGCGCCATGTGATGCACGCCGGGAAAGCGTGGCTCCTCCAGATAGGGGTCATCGAGCTCGAAGATCGCGAGCGCCGATTTGCCAATTCCGAAAAAGGGAACGCTACGGCCTTCAAGTGGCACATCGCGACGTTTCAATTCGAGCGACTCGCCGAGGAAGCGGCTCGCTGCCTCCACGTCGCGGGCCACGAGGGCCAAATAATTCATAGCGTATCCGGCCATATTCAGGTCTCCGGGTGTTGAACGAAATGAGTGAGTAGCCCGCCGCCGAAATTCGATGGGTGGACGAAACCGATTTGTGCGCCGCGTCCGCCCGGCCGACCTTTGGTGTCGATCATGCGCCAGCCTTCGGCGTCGAGGCCTTGCAGGACGCCGTTTATGTCGTTGGTCGTGAAGGCGACGTGCACCAAGCCGGGGCCGCGCCGTTCGATGAATTTAGCGACGGCGCTCTGATCGCCCTTGGTGTTGCCTACTGCTTCGCCGAGTTGATCTAGCGGATGGTTGGCTGGGTCGTAGTCTTGCATGATCTCGAGATCGCAATCGCCGATGGTGATGAACCCGCCTTTGAGGCCGCCGAGAATTTCCGGCGGACGGGCATGGTAGACCGCGCCATATTTGTCGGAAATGAAACTCTCCGTCACATTGCGGAGTTCGATGTCGACTTCGGTGCTTTCAAGTGGACAGCCGAGCCCGTCCACGAAGACGCGGATGTTCTCATCGATATCCGTGCTGGCAATGCCAAGATGGTCGATCTTCTTGACCCGGCTAGCCTGCACGGGAAGATCGAGCGGCTCGATAAATCGGGTGCGGATGCCACAGGTCTCGGCTTTGTCGACGGAGACAAAACGTTTTCCCTCCGGCCCAATGCCTTCTTCTATCACGGTAAGGCCGTGTTGCGCCGCCGTCGAAGCCGGATCAGCGGTGCCGAGCGCCATGTGATGCACGCCGGGAAAGCGCGGCTCGTCCAAATAAGGATCATCGGGCTCGAAGATGCCGAGCGCCGCCGCGCCGATGCCGAAAAACGGAATGGCGCGGCCATCCAACGACAAATCCTTGCGCGCCAATCCAAGTGATCCACCAAGGAAGCGGCAGACGGCGTCGACGTCGCGGGCGACGAGCGCCAAGTATGTCAGGGCATATCCGGACACGCGCCTAAAGGTCCTCTCGTGCCACGAAATGCATTAAGACACCGCCGATCATCGTCGGGTGCATGAAACCGATCAGTGCTCCGCGAGAGCCGGGGCGCCCTACCGTGTCGATGGTGCGGTGTCCCGCCGCCTTGATTTTGGCGAGGCTTTCCACGACGTCTGACGTCTTGAAGGCGATGTGATGCAGACCGGCGCCGCGCGAGGCGACGTATCGGGCAATGGCGCTGCGGTCGCCGCGCGTCGTGCCCGCCGCGTCGTGGCGCGCTTCGTCCGCTTCCACATCCGTCGTCAGGTCTTGGATGAATTCGAACTCCGTATCGCCGACGGTGATGAAGGTGACCCGCATGCTGCCGATGAGCTCCGATGGCCGGGTGTGGAAGATGTAGTTATAGGTGTCGGAGGTGAAGTTTTCCGAAATCGTCTCCACTTCGCTGTCCGTCTGCTGGCTTTCATAGACGCACCCAAGCTTGTCGATGAAAACGTCGCGGGCGGTCTTATTGTCGGCGGAGGCGACACCCAGATGATCGATGCGCTGCACGATGTCAGACGATGCGGCGGGCAAGCCCAATGCTTCTGTATAGCGCACGCGGATTCCACAGGTCGCGGCCCGTGCCAATGCGATCTGGGTCTTGCCATCGATGCCTTTCGACGCGTCACCGGAAATTGCGACCCCGGATTCATTCGCGGCCCCTTCGGGATCGGCTGCGGCAATGGCGATGTGATGGACGCCCTTTTTGGCGTCCGACCCCAGGAACGGATTGTCCGGCTGGAAGAATGCCAGTGCGGATTCACCAACCGAAATCATTGGCACGTTCGATCCACCGCAGGAAAAATCCTGGCGCGGCAGGCCGAAATCTTTTTCAAAAATCGCGGCGCTTGTCTCTGGTTCGTCTACGACGAGTGCCACATAAGCCAAATCAGGAGCGGTCATTTTGTCTCCAATCTCTCAATCATTTTAACTCGCGAGCGGGGTCCAGTTCCGACGACGGCGTGCGAGGCGATCCTCTAACGGCTCATCGTCATAATCGGGATGGCGCGCCGTCTTCGTGAAGAGGGCGCGGTCTTTGAAGTGTTTGATCTGCGTCGTCGAATATCCGGGTATACCGTTTCCGTCCATTACCGCGCCCAGATAGACACCGCACTGGCGGCAAATTATAAAGTCGCAGGATTTAGTGCCGA
>CAXAGK010000388.1:0-4164 GCA_963968305.1 uncultured Rickettsiales bacterium
GAGAGGGTCGGCGGCAAACTCCGCCGTTTGTTATTGCCTCGGCATCACCGCTGTTGACCCTTCAAAGGTCGATCTCCTGTTCGAACGTTTTGTCTCGGCGGAACGAAACGAGCCGCCGGATATCGACGTCGATTTCGAGCACGAGCGTCGCGAGGAAGTCATCCAATATATCTACGAGAAATATGGCCGCGAGCGGGCCGGGATGACGGCGACGGTGATCCACTACCGCACCCGCCGTGCCATTCGCGAGGTCGGTAAGGCGCTCGGCCTGTCCGAAGATACGGTCGCCGCGTTGGCCTCTCAGACTTGGGGGCGCTTGGGGGATGGGGTGGAGGATGAAAGGGCGCAGGAGCTCGGGTTCGATCTCTCCGACCGGCGGCTTCGTCTCGCACTTCGGTTGACCAAGGAACTGATCGGATTTCCCCGCCATCTCTCGCAGCATGTGGGCGGTTTTGTCATCACTCGGGGACGCCTCGACGAGGTGGTACCAGTTGAGAACGCGGCGATGGAGGACCGCACTGTGATAGAATGGGACAAGGACGATCTCGATGCGCTCGGTATTCTCAAAATCGACGTGCTGGCGCTTGGTATGTTGAGCTGTATTCATCGGGGCTTCGATCTGCTGCGCCGCCATCATGGCCGCAACTATGATCTGGCGACTGTCCCACCCGAAGACAGCGCGGTCTACGACATGCTGTGCCGGGCGGACTCACTCGGCGTGTTCCAGGTCGAGAGCCGGGCCCAGATGTCTTTCCTGCCACGCATGAAGCCACGCAATTTCTACGATCTGGTGATCGAGGTGGCGATCGTCCGGCCGGGCCCGATCCAGGGCGATATGGTGCACCCATATCTCCGTCGCCGGAACGGGGAAGAGAAGGTGACCTATCCCTCGGAAGCGCTGCGGCAGGTGCTGGAGAAGACCCTCGGCGTGCCGCTGTTCCAGGAACAAGCAATGAAGATCGCCATTGTTGGTGCTGGGTTCGAGCCTTCAGAGGCTGATAAATTACGCCGTGCGATGGCGACTTTTCGCAAGACCGGCACCATTCATACCTTCCGCGAGAAGTTCATCGATGGGATGGCGGAGAACGACTACGAGCGTGAATTCGCGGAGCGTTGCTTCCAGCAGATCGAAGGATTCGGCGAGTATGGGTTCCCGGAAAGCCATGCGGCGAGTTTCGCACTCCTGGTCTATGTCTCCGCCTGGCTGAAATGCCGTTATCCGGCAGTTTTCGCGGCAGCCCTGTTGAATAGTCAGCCGATGGGTTTCTACGCGCCGGCACAGATCGTCCGAGATGCCCGCGAACACGGCATCGAGGTGCGGCCCGTCGACGTCAATTATTCCGAATGGGACTGTACCCTGGAGACTGGTGGGGGTGCACCCGATGGGCCGGGTGGCGGCTACGCGCTGCGGCTCGGTTTTCGACAAGTGAAAGGGGTGGCCGAGGAAGACGCCGAATGGTTGGTCGCGGCGCGGGGCAACGGCTATCGCGATCCGCTCTCGATCTGGCGGCGGGCCAGCATCGCGGCCCCGACGTTGGAGAAACTGGCGCGAGCAGATGCCTTCGCCTCGATGGGGATGTCGCGGCGAGATGCCTTGTGGGCGATCAAACCGTTGCGGCGTACCATGTCGCCCTTACCGCTCTTCGCGGCCGCGGGTGCGGCTGAACTTGGAGAAGAACCGGACGTGCCGTTGCCGCGCATGACCGTCGGTGAAGAAGTGGTGGAGGATTACGCAAATCTACGTCTGACCCTGCGGTCGCATCCATTACGTCTGTTGCGTCATCGTTTGCGCCAGACGACGACGTCGGGCCGTCTGGTCGATACGAAGGACGGCGCGAAACTTTCGGTCGCGGGGCTCGTGCTGGTACGCCAACGACCGGGAACGGCAAAGGGTGTGATCTTCGTGACGCTCGAGGACGAGACCGGTGTAGCCAATATCATTGTCTGGCCGAAAGTATTGGAGGAGCACCGCCGCGTCGTCCTGACGGCGCGCTTGATGCGGGTGACAGGCACGTTGCAGCGGGAAGGGATCGTCACACACCTCATCGCGGATAAGATCGAGGATATGTCGTATTTGCTCGATAGCCTTGGAGGAGAGGAGGGGTTTCAACTCACCTTCGGTCCGGGCGACGGCGTCTCCAACCCCGGTCGGGAGGATAACCCTCCACCGCTAAAGCGTTTTGCCGCTATCGCGTCACCGCGCCATCCGCGGGAACAAGCGAAGGTAATTTTCCCCGGCAGCCGGGATTTTCATTAAGCGAGATTTAACCCGGCGTGTCGGTTGCGAAAACGCGGTCGCGGGATTGGCCCTTGAACTCCACCACGTTCCCGGTGCCGTCCCGGCATTGCATGATACCCTGCTCCGCAGGCTTCCCTTCGAAGGAGATACGCGGTGTCAAAATCCAGTCGACGTTCGCGGCGTTCAAGCGGTCCGCCATTTCTTGCCAATTATCGAGATCCAGGATCACGCCGAAATGCCGCAGTGGCGAGGTCGCGCCGTCGGACGGTATCGTGCCGGCGTCCTGGCCCGCGTCTTTGGGCGAGAGGTGGGCGACGATATGATGGCCGAAAAAGTTGATGTCGAACCGGCCCTTGGTCTCCCGGCCGACGCTACATCCCAAAGTCTTTACATAGAAATCTTTCGCCCGGCTTAGATCGTCGACGGGAATTGAGAGATGAAAAAGCGGTTCCATGGGCAGCACCATTCTAAAAAATTAGTCCTTTACAGAGCAATCTAGAGAGTGAAGTTGGTGCTACAAGCGCAAGCGCCCCAATAAAGCGAGAGACAGCGATGACTGATGGCCAAAAGAAGACGATTATAATTGACGGCGACGTCCATCCCAGCGCCTTGGCGCTGCTGGAGGCGCGTCCGGATATCGAGCTGATGCGCGTACCGCTGGAAGACCATGAGGCACTATCCGCAGCGGTGCCCGCCGCCAACGGCATTTTGGCGCGCTCCGCCAGAATTACACCTGAATTGGTCGCAAACGCGAACGGTCTCGAAGTGGTCTCTCGCCATGGGGTTGGGTACGACCGGGTCAATGTGGAAGCATTGAGCGCACGGAATATCCCGTTGACCGTCACCGGCACCGCGAATTCGCCGACTGTCGCGGAGCACGCGATGATGTTTATGCTGGCGTGCGCCAAGCGTCTCCGCCCGACCGACCGCCGTACCCGTGAGGGCGATTTTCTGAAAGCGCGCCAGGAATTGGGGCGCGTTGAATTGTTGGAAAAGAAAGTCCTGATTATCGGTTTCGGGCGGATTGGCAAAATTGTCGCCCGACGTTGCCAAGGCTTCGATATGGAGGTCCTGGCCTATGATCCCTATATCGATCAACAGGTCATCCGGGATGCGGGCGCGACCCCGGTCGAGAACTTCCGTGAGATCCTTGGTGAGATCGATTTCCTCACGCTACATATCCCGCTCAGCGACGAGACGGAGAACCTGATCGGTGCCGAGGAATTGGCTCAGTTGAAACCGTCGGCTATCCTGGTGAATTGCGCGCGCGGTGGCATCGTCAATGAAGATGCTTTGTATGAGACCTTAAAGGCGGAGAAAATATTCGGTGCTGGGGTCGACGTCTTTGCGATCGAACCGACGCCGGGAGATCATCCGCTCTTTACCTTAGATAATGTCCTGGTGAACCCGCACGCGGCGGCGTCCGCCGTGGAATGCTTGGAGCGGATGGGCGTGCAGGCGGCGCAGAATATACTGGATCAATTCGACGGCAAGCTCGATCCCGATATGGTCGTGAACCAGGACGTGCTTTAGCGGGCCAGCATTTCTTCATAGAGAGCCAATGTTTGTGAATTGATGATCTTCTCCGCGAAGATTGTCTCAGCGCGGTGGCGTGCGTTTTCGCCGAGCCGTCGGCGGAGAGCCGGGTCGAGAACGAGGCGCTCTAGCGCATCGGCAAGTGGCTCGATGGTGCGGGCAGGGACGCGCAATCCGGTCTCGCCGTCGATACAGACTTCGCGACACCCCGGTACGTCGGTTGCGACCATCGGTCGCCCGCAAGCAGCGGCTTCCAGTAAGGACTTTGGTAACCCTTCCCGGTAGGACGGCAGGACCGCGATATGCGCCCGCGCGTATTCGCCCGCGATATCTTCGGAAGGGCCAACCACCTCGACGACACCTTCTCGGTTCCATTCGGCCAAGGTGGC
>CAXAGK010000389.1:0-4162 GCA_963968305.1 uncultured Rickettsiales bacterium
GGATAGCCTTTGGCGTGTCTCAACCAGCGACGAGGTCAATATGCCCGAAGGTGCCCGTGTTCGTGTAACGGGCGTGGAGGGGGCAACGCTGGTCGTAGAGAAGCCGGAAGAATAGGTGAAATTACTTAATTAATGTGTCAAAAATAAGATATGCATTATAAAATATTGTGAGTATTAGTATTTCTGTAATTATGACATTAAGTAATGAAAGTAAGTGATTTATTTACTGTTAAAGTATTTTAATAATACTCCAAATTTTTTCGATCCAGTCTAAATGTTCGGGTTTCATTAGGCAGGACCGTAAACATGTCACGCTCGGTCGGTCGAAGGTGACATCTTGCCAGTGTGGTTGCAGCAGGCTCTGCGGCAAATCGATGAGGGCGAGATGCAGGTCGCGTTTGGCTGCGTCGTTGAACATTTTTTGCGAGCGTTCGGATATCTCGCTGGCGGTTTCGCCGAGTGGTGCCCACAAAACGATATCCAGCTCCGGTGGAATGATCGTGAGGAAGTGGTCGTTGGCCTTCAGGTGGTCGAATAACGTCGTGGCGGCGGATCGGCATTTCTTCAGGTCGCTTGCGAAATCACCGTCCTTTGCCAACGGCAGCGCTTGTTGCGTCGCCCATAGCGCAACCGCCGCCGCACCGGCGCGCGAACATTCTAAACTGATTTCACCGAGATGGAGTTCGGCCGACGTGAAATAAGTATAGGGCGATTCGTGTTTGTAGTGTGCGCCGACCGTCGGGTCACGAAACAGGATGCAGCCGCAACCGTAAGGCTGCAGGCCATGCTTATGCGGATCGATGACGATGGAATCCGCGTTTCCGATCCGTGCGAAGGCGTCACGTGTCTGAGGTGGCAAATTACCGGCGAGGATGAAATAGCCGCCATAGGCAGCGTCCACATGAACCCGGCAATCGTAGCGCTCCGCCAGCGCCAGAATCTCTGGAAGTGGGTCGGTTGTGCCGATACCTGTCGTACCCAGGGTGGCGACGATAGTCCCGACATCGCCGGTCTGTAAGGCGGATTCCAGCGCCGCCATATCCATTCGGCATTCTGTATTGCTGGCAATTGGAGTGAACGGTATCTGCAGAACTTCGCTGATGCGGCCATGGGTATAGTGCGCCTGGTCTGAGGCGACGATTGTCTTGCCGGGCTTGATTCGGCCGGCGACCCAGAGCGCTTCCATATTGGCCATCGTGCCGCCGCCGGTGAGGTGCCCGAGGTGAGTATCCCATCCGAACATGTTTGCGATCTCGGCCACGGCTTCGCGTTCCATGGCCGAGCTGGCCCGACCGCCATCCATCGCGTGATTGTTTGGATTGATAAATTGGGCCATCGCATAGGCGAGCCGTGCCACGGGGTGCGGCGGCTTCAGCATTTGCCCTGCATAGAGCGGGTGCTGATAGGGGTAGTTGTCGCGCATGCGCTCGGCGGCGGCGAGGAGCACTGGGCGTAAAGTGTCGAGATCGGCCTCTGCTTCAAACGCAGGAAGAGTGTCGAAACCACTGTCGAGATGATCCAGAGCCTCGGCGAGAAGCGCTAAGGATTTCCGGTCGAAACTCACCCCGGCGATACCGAAGACAAGGACAAGCCACCGTCGACCACGATATCCGCGCCGGTAATGTATTTCGCATCGTCGGACGCCAGGAACAGCGCGGCGTTCGCCACGTCCCAGGCGTCCCCCATATGGCCCATGGGGCATTGGGAATCGCGGAGGCGAATCATCTCGTCGACATCGCCGTCCGCGTAAGTTCCAGCAAGGCCGACTTCTACCATCGGCGTCTTCATCAGGCCCGGCAGGATGGCGTTGCAACGGATGTGTTTTGGTGCGTATTGCGCAGCGATGGTCTTCGTTAATTGCAGGATCGCCGCCTTGGTCGTGGCATAGGAGAGATACGCGACGCCCATCCATCGGATGGCCGAGACCGAGGAGATGTTCACGATGGCGCCGCCGCCTTGGGCTTCCATGACTGGGATGGTGTGTTTGCAGGTCAGGAACATGCTTTTGACGTTCACCGCGTTGACCTTATCCCATTCCGCTTCGTCATGCTCCACTGGCCCGCCCATGCCGAGGATACCGACATTGTTGTGCAGAATGTCGACGGCGCCGTAGGTGTCGCAACAGGTGTCGACCATGGCTTTGACTTGTTCGCTGTCGGTGACGTTGCATTGGAAGGCGATTGCCTCATTGCCTTCTTGCGTGATGATTCCGGCGGTCTCTTGCGCCGCATCCATATTCATATCCGCGCAGAGCACCTTCGCCCCTTCGCGCGCGAACAGCGCCGCGGTAGCCTTGCCATTACCCCAACCGGGCCCGATGGAGCCGGCGCCGGTGACAATGGCGGTTTTCCATGCGAGGCGTCCGGTCATTACCCTGCCTCCTTCGCATCGCGGTCCCGGAGTTCGGTTTTCAGAACCTTCCCGTAATTATTCTTCGGTAGGCTATCGACGTAGCGATAATCTTTGGGGCGCTTGAAGCGGGCTACATGCTCCAGGCAAAGCGCATCCAGTTCTTTCGGCGTGGCTTTCTCCGCGTCTTCCGCGACTACATAGGCGACGACGACTTCGCCCCATTCGGGATCGGGTCTGCCGATGACTGAGACTTCGGCGACGCCGGGATGGCGCAGCAAAACTTCCTCGACCTCGCGGGGGTAGATATTGGTCCCGCCGCTAATGATCATGTCCTTGGAGCGGTCTTTCAGAGTCAGGAATCCGTCTTCATCGAAGGTTCCGACATCGCCCGTATGCAGCCAGCCGCCACGTAAGGCGGCCTCGGTGGCTTCAGGGTTCCGCCAATAGCCCTTCATGACGATATCGCCTTTCACCAGAATTTCACCGATCTCGCCCGGCGGCAGAGTGACGTCATCCTCGTTGGCGGTGCGCACCAAGAGACCACTCATGGATCGTCCGACAGAGCCGAGGCGTTCGAGATAACGCGGATGGTCGCGCATGGCATGGAAGTCCTGGTTCAGCGATGTGATGGTCATTGGCGATTCACCTTGACCGTAGAGCTGGGTGAACTTGTTGCCGAAGCGATCCATCGCTTGCAGGATATCCTCCACATACATTGGACCGCCACCATAGATGACCGCCTTTAAATTAGAGGTGTTGGAATTGATCGGTGACATCAGCATCCGTTTGACCATGGTGGGTGCCGCAAAGAACGCGAGATTGGGCCATGCCTTGATCAGCTCGAAGATCTCTTGTGGCTCGAAGCCACCGCTCTCCGGGATCACTTGGCATGAGCCCTTCATAATATGGGCGAGGCCATAGAGACCTGCACCGTGACTGATCGGTGCGGCGTGCAGCATTGCCGACCACGGCGCATAAGGGTCGACATCCGCCAAATAGCACCACGAACAGACCGCGAGATTTCTGTGCGAGAGCATGGCGCCTTTCGGCCGGCCGGTGGTGCCGCTGGTATAGAACAACCAGGCAAGATCATCAGCATTGGTTTCCACCATCTTGATCGGATCGGCCGCGAGGAGGGCGGCATGGTCCGTATCACCAAGAACGATCACCCGCTCCAATCCGTCGATATAGGTGCCTCGGATTTCATCGGCGAGGTCGTCGGTTGCGATACAGACTTTCGCGCCGCTGTTCTCGATAATGTATTTGAATTCACTCGGATGGAGTTTGGCGTTGATCGGCACCGCCGCGAGGCCGCCATGCCAGGCGCCGAACATGCATTCCATGTATTCCGGGCAGTTCTTCATCAATAATGCCACTCGGTCGCCTTCGGCCATGCCGATCCCGTGGCGCAAACCGCCCGCGATCCGGGAAACCCGGTCCGCCATTTCGGCATAGGTATGGACGACTTTGTCACCATAGGCGGTAGCGGGCTTGTCACTAACTGTGCCGCCGTTTCGCGCCACCCACATTGCAAGATTCACGGTCTCGTCCTCTCGTGCGATTATTCTTATGTCTGAGCTTGGCGGAGTCTGGCGAAGGGCAACCCCGGGAGCAAACATTTTGACGGGAAATCCGTGACCTCGCGGTGTTCTAGCCGTAGTTTCGATGCTCAAATCAACCCAAGGGCAAATCCGTGTCCGCTGCACAGAACGCGCCGATCTTTAACGCTCCCGATGCCGTCAAATGGATTGCCGGTGTGACACTACTGGCCCATATCGGGCGGGTGTATCTCTTGTCCGACGAGGGCGCG
>CAXAGK010000390.1:0-4161 GCA_963968305.1 uncultured Rickettsiales bacterium
CACTGGTCGCTGACCACGTTACGCGAGAAGCTGGTTAAGATCGGAGCCAAGGTCGCCGTGTCGAAAATCGTGTTCCAGAAAACCTTGGCCTTGATTGATGATCTACGGCCAAGACCCGTCCCGGTGTAGGCCAGTGTAGGCCAGGGGAAATTAACGGTAATGTGAAATTGCTGGGAGAGGTGCGTCTGGATGGCGGAAATCATCGAAAATGGCATTCAGAACAGCGTTAAATTGCCAAAGCTGGAGGTGTAGTGTGGTTGGAGAAGATAAACCTTTAAGCAATGGTGTGATTTTGTATATTCATGCCGAGTTTGAAGATGACTTGGGAAATGTTGGCTGAAGCATCGCCGAGCTAGCAGACCTGCGGCCCCCGTACCAGACGGCCCGGATATCGGCCCGTCGACTCGCCGTTGCGATAGACCGGCACGCCGGAGACGATCGTTGCCTCGAAGCCGTCGGACTTTTGGATTAATCGACGCCCACCGCTCGGCAGGTCGTAGGCGACCTGCGGATATCCTAATGCCAATCGGTCGTAATCGATCACGTTGATATCCGCCTTGAAACCGGGCTTGAGCTGGCCCCGGTCATTCAGGCCGATGGCCTGCGCATTGTCGTTGGTGATGCGTTTGATGGCCCAGGACAGCTCAACCTTATCGCCGCGCGTCCGGTCTCGCGTCCAATGGGTCAGCATATAAGCCATCGACGAGGCGTCACAGAGCACGCCCACATGCGCGCCACCATCGCCTAGACTGACCAATGTATCCGGGTGCTTCATCATCTCGGCGACCGTGTTCAGGTCGCCATAGGCGTAATTGCTCAGCGGGCGATAGAGAATTCGTTTGCCATCCTTCTCCAGCAGAGTGTCGTAAACCAGTTCTTCCGGATCACGCCCCTCGCGTTTCGCCCGCGCCGCGATGCTTTGATCGGCCGGGGGCTCATAGTCCGGCGTCTCGCCGTCCCAATGGAAAATACGCTCATAGTTCGAGACCCGGCCCGCCAGCTTCTTCGTAGGGCAGGTCTCGGACATCAGCTGTTTGCGGAATTCGGTATCGCGTAAATGCACCAGCTTCTCGTCGAGCGACAGCTGCGTGATCTTCTCCCAACTCGGTCGACCCGAGAATGGATTGAGCGAGATTTCAAACCCAAGCAGAATTCCCGTCGGGCGGGTCAACACTTGACCTTTGATATCTGCGCCGTCTGCATTCGCGTCGGCAATGCCGGACATCAGATCGCGCCAGAGTTCCGGGCGGCTATCGCGCTGAAGGATCGTGATCGCCATCGGCCGTTTGGCTCGGTTGCTGATGCGCTTCAGCATCGCGAATTCCTCGTCCGGGTCGTCGAAATCGGAGATCACCTGTATCCATCCGGAGCCGGCTTCGCCGACCGCCTCACCGATGACTGCGAGCTCTTCCTCCGCCGCGCGCAAAGTCGGCGTGTGTTCGCCCGCCAAGGTGCGATGATTGATCGTCCGCGAAGTTGAAAATCCGAGCGCGCCCGCCTTAATACCGGCCGAGGCGATACGGCCCATCTCGACACGCTCTTCCGGCGTCGCCTGTTCATGGCGCACCGCGCGCTCGCCCATGACATAGGTACGGACGGCCGCATGCGGGACCTGCGTCACAACATCTAGGTCGTATTCCCGCCCATCGAGGGAATCCATGTATTCGTCAAAACTCTCCCAATTCCATGGCAGGCCTTCGGTCAATACGACTTCCGGAATGTCTTCCACACCTTCCATCAGCTTGACCAGGAGATCGCGCTCGTCCGGCTTGCAGGGCGCGAAGCCGACGCCGCAATTGCCGACCATCACAGTGGTCACTCCGTTCCAGGAGGAAGGCGAGATCGATTTACTCCATGTGACTTGAGCGTCGTAGTGCGTGTGCGGATCGACAAAGCCCGGCGTGACGATCTTGCCGGTGGCGTCAATTTCCTCGTCGCCTTTCGGCAGGTTCGGTCCAATCGCTGAAATCTTGCCGTCGACGATCGCGATGTCCGCCTCCATCGGCTCGCCCCCCGAACCATCGATGATTGTGCCGCCGCGTATGACCAAATCCGCCATTGTCCCTATCCTTATTCCATGGTGCCCTTATCAAGATTTAGTGCGGTTTCCCCACGGCACTATAGAAAAATTTATTCATGGCGCCGCCTGTAACTTAAGATTACGAGCGCTGCCGCAAGTTCAAACCCTGCGGCAAACCCAAGAACGGAGCCATATCCACCGATATATTCAAACAACGCCCCATAGAAGGCCGGCCCGAACGCCGAGCAAAACTGTATTGCAGTGCCCGCAACACCATACATCGCGGCAAATGCGTCGGCGCCGAACTCTCTTCTGACGACGATGGGCGAGAGCGTTGTTATTTGTCCTAGGCAAAACCCATAAACCAAGCTGCCGAGGATCAATACGAAATCCGACGTAAAGAGCGAAATCGCACCGAGCGCCGCGACCTGTACAACAAAGACGCCTGCGCTATAGCGGCGCGGATCGAGCTGGTCGATAACCTTCGCCAACAATAGGCGACCCAATAGCCCTGCGAGCCCGGTCGCACCGATAAGCCATCCCGCGCCGACCGAGCCCAATGTCGGCAATGCAAGTGCGAAATGATGGGTCAAAAAACCGACCTGCACGATCAATCCCAATGAAAACGCAATGGCAACGCTCCATAAGGCCCATGATCGACGCCTGACGATCGCTTCGGTGGATTGGCGTCTCTCCGCGATTTCTCCTTGCGGTTCGCTTATACCCGGCGTCCCATCCTTCCCCAAACCAAGCTCGTCTGGTCCGCAAAACCTGAATACCACCAGGCTCAACGGCAGCATACAAACGACAACCAAAAGTGCCGATAGCATCGTGGCCTCGGCAAATCCCCAGCGCGCAATGGCCATGACCAAGAGAGGGACGACCACCATGGCGCCGACGCTCGCCCCCGTCAGCGCTAGTGTGATGCTGCGGCCCTGATGTCGCTCAAACCAGGGGGCTATTGTCGCACTCAACCCGGCCACCGACATCGTCGCATATCCGACACCCATGCAGGCAAAGGCTGCGAACAATTGCCATAGCTCCTCCAGACGCCCGACCGCAACAATTCCCGCGCCCAGCAGCAGCGCGCCTCCGCTTATTACGTATCGAGGCCCAAACCTGCTAATCCCGGCATTAATCGCCGGAAGGACAATCGCATTCGTGAGGAAAAAGACGGTTATGGCGGCGGAGACGATAGAGGTCGACCAAACATGCGCGCGGGTGATCTCGCTGAGATAGACGCTCGAGCCAAAAACTCCGAAACCCCACGTAAATACGGCCGCAATGAAACAGACACCGACCACGCGCCATCCATGGAACATTTGGATTATTTCCAATCCTAACTTGAGCTACTGAACTTCACGCCGACAACACCGGCGACGATCAGAAAGATGCTGGCAAATTTCAGCATCGTTGCCGCTTCTTTGAAATACAGGATGCCGATCAGCGCCGTGCCGACACCCGACCACACGGCATAGGCGACGCTAATCTCGATCTTTTTTATAGCGAACGTTAGCCCCACGAAGGATGCGGCATAGAAAACAAAAATAAATATGGATGGCCATAACTTGGTAAGTCCATCCAAAAACTTAATGGATACTGTCCCAAAGACCTCCAAAAGAATAGAAATGCTAAATATAATCCAGTATTACAGCATTTATGTATTTATGTATTTATGTATTTACTTTATATATTGTTTTACTTCGAACGTTTCACGAGTTCGAACAACTTTACCTTCCCAATGGCGGTCAAATTCTTTGACGAATTCCTTAATGATATCAGAATTCAGAATGGCGTTAGCTGCAGCTAAATCCGGAAACTCATAGAATGCGAGATGCACGCCGGGGTCCACATCGCTCCAACCGCGCATGGCACTGACGGCTTTGAAATCCCTGAGTGCATCCGGCAGATGCTCAGTCTCATACCAATGGTCGAACCCTTCGCGGCTGGCTTCTTCAACTTCGGCGCGGACGATCAGATAGGCTGGCATCATTTCCCTCTAGATTCAAAAGTTCTGGCCCTGAGCACAATAAATCGGACCCTCCATCCGAATGCAAATTTCTACAGGGTCTCCTGCGCCATCTTACCGGAAACGGCCAAAAACTCACTTCAGGATGAGACAGTATATCACTAGATTAGTT
>CAXAGK010000391.1:0-4152 GCA_963968305.1 uncultured Rickettsiales bacterium
GCTCAGCATAGTCCGGACCAATTGAAGTGGGCGGCCATGTTGCCGCTGCAGGACGTCAACATGGCCTGTGCAGAGTTGGCCCGCTGCGTAAACGAGCTTGGCGCGGTCGGCTCTTTTGTGCGGCCAAACATGATCGACGGTCATTTCTGGCACTCGAATTATTGGAACCCGCTGTTCGAATTGCATTGCGCTCTCGATGTCTCGATGGGATTCCACGAAGGGACCGGCGCGCATAACAGCCATATGAACGTGCTCTACGGCGAGAACCGATTTTACCGCCATGTGGCCAGCCATTGGATCGAAATGCAGCAAGCCTTGATCGGCAT
Organism: uncultured Rickettsiales bacterium; assembly: GCA_963968305.1. GTDB lineage: Bacteria > Pseudomonadota > Alphaproteobacteria > UBA8366 > UBA8366 > UBA6544. Next base: position 327 of record CAXAGK010000391.1, read on the forward strand.
GTTGATCGCCGGCGTGTTCGAGTTCTATCCGACCCTCCGTGTGGGATATCTAGAGTCCCAAAATTCGTGGGTCCCCGGCATTCTCACCCGAATCGAGTGGGATTATCCCCAGTATCGCGATAGCCACGCGCCCTATCTGTCTTTAACTCCAATGGAATACTTCCAACGCAACTGCTGGGCCGCGGTTGAGGGCAGCGAGCCAGAAATCGAAGCGACGGCGGGTCTAATCGGCGCCGACCGGATGTGTATCTCTACGGATTACCCCCACTTCGATTCAAACTTTCCGAACGTTGCCAACAATTTGTTGGCAAACGTGAAGCGTGAGACCGCAGCATCGATCTTCATGGGCGGTGCCGGATTGTGGGACTTCGATGAGGCAGCCTTCCAGAAAGCTGAGAAGGCGATGGCGGCGAGGAACCCTGTCGCGGCTGAGTAGGTCTTTCTCTCACCGGTCATTCCGGGGCGCGAAGCGAACCCGGAATTATAGCCTGAGCTTTCCTCTCCGCTGGGATTTCGGTTGGAGACATTCAGGTAATAATTCCGGAAAACGCTTTCGCGTTTCCGGAATGACGGCGAGAAAAACTCTCCTCATCCTGAGCCTGTCTTTACTCGATTTGTTCTTCTAGCCACTCCACTAGATCGTCGATCACATGGTGGACGTGTTCGCCCTCAGCCCCTATCGCGGAATGGTCATGATCGGAACGGATCCAGACGGTGGTCATGCCAAGCTCGTGGGCGGGTTCTAAATTGCGGGCGATGTCTTCCAGCATCACGGCGCGGGTCGGGTCCACATCGTGTTCGCGGATCATCTGCGCATAAGGCTCGCGGGCCGGCTTTGGATTATAGTCTGCGGCGATGATATCGAAAATCCCATCAAAGTGATGGCGAATGCCAAGCCGATGCGAGACGTTCTCCGCATGAATTACCGAACCGTTGGTAAAAATAATCTTGCGGCCCGGCAGGCGGTGCAGCACATCATCGAGTGCAGGATTTGGTGGCACCGGGCTCACGTCAATATCGTGGACGTAGTCTAGAAATTCGCTTGGCGCCAAACCGTGGTTGTCCATGAGGCCACGCAGTGTCGTTCCGTGTGTGTGGAAATATTCCTTCTGGATGCGATGCGCTTCCTCCAAATCAACGCTCAGCAGTTCGCTAATAAACGACTTCATCTTCACATCGATTTGGGCGAACAGGTCACAATCGCGGGGATAGAGAGTGTTGTCGAGGTCAAAGACCCAAACGTCGGCGGTAACCGGTTCGCCGCTCATCGCCGGATCAACGTGCCCGAGCCGTGCTCGGTAAAGAGTTCGAGCAAGACGCCGTGTGGGACGCGCCCATCGATGATGACGGCTCCTTCGACACCTAAATTCACGGCATCGATGCAGTTTTCCACCTTCGGGATCATGCCTCCCGACAGCGTGCCGTCCTCTTGCAGCGCCTTACAATCATCAATCGACAGTTCCTGCATCAAATCGCCTGCCTTATCGAGAACCCCTGCGACATCGGTCAACATTAAAAGCCGCGATGCCTTGAGTGCGCCGGCAATTGCGCCAGCGGCGGTATCGGCATTGACGTTGTATGTATTTCCCGCCGCGTCCCAGCCAATCGGTGCTACGACGGGGATGATTGATTTTTCACTCATCGCTTCCAGGATATAGGGGTCCACTTCCTCTGGCTCTCCAACAAAGCCAAGGTCAATAACCTTCTTGATATTGGAATCCGGATCGCGTTTCGTGCGGGTGAGTTTTTTGACCCGAAGAAGCCCGCCATCCTTACCGGAAAGCCCAACCGCGCGGCCACCCTCGGATGCAATTTGTGCGACGATGGATTTATTGACCTGTCCCGACAGCACCATTTCCACGACATCGACTGCTTCCGACGTGGTGACGCGTAATCCGTCGATGAATTCGCTTTTAACCCCGACTCGGTCCAGCATCGCGCCAATCTGTGGGCCGCCGCCGTGGACAACAATGACGTTGATACCGACTTGTCGCATCAGCACGATGTCGCGCGCGAAAGCCGCTGAAAGGGACGCATCACCCATGGCATGTCCGCCATACTTTACCACCACGGCTTTGCCTGCGTGGCGGCGCATATAGGGGAGCGCCTCTGTTAGAATATCGGCACGGGCGAGCCAGTTCTCCTGGCGTTGTTTTATCTCATCGTCCATCGGACTTCTCTTTACTGTCGCGACCATGGGAATTCGGGCGTTGTCTTAAACCCAAAGTGGGCTCACTGCAAAGGCTCGTCGAGGGCGAGCTTCGCGAGTTCGGCGCGCAACTCGGGAACGCCGCGGTTTTGCCGAGAACTTGTCGCCAAGATGAGCGGCGTTCCGGCGCGATATTCACCGACCTTCTTCTCCGTCTCCTCGATAAGTTTCGGGAGATTTTTGCACTTGTCGGTCTTCGTCAACACGACTTGAAAGACCACTGCGGATTCTTCTAAAAGGTCCATGATCTCGCGGTCCGTCGGCTTCAAACCGTGCCGCGCGTCAATCAATAGGCATAGGCGACGAAGGCCGACCCGGCCGCGCAGATAATCGCGTACCAAGCGGGTCCATGCCGCGACCTCGGCTTTGGGCGCCTTTGCGTAGCCGTATCCCGGCATATCGACCAACGTCAATCGCCCACCGAGATCAAAAAAATTCAGCTGTTGTGTGCGGCCCGGTGTGTTGCTGGTGCGGGCCAGAGCTTTCCGGCCGGTCAACGCGTTTAGCAAGGTTGACTTGCCGACATTAGATCGGCCAGCGAAGGCGATTTCCGGCAGTGTATCGTCTGGCAGTTGCTTGAGGCTCGCAACACCTAGGAGGAACCGGCTTTCCTGCGCGAAGAGAAGACGGCCCGCTTCAATCTCCTCGGTGTTGAAAAGAGTGTCAGTCAGGTGGCTTCCTTCTCCATGCGCTTCATGATGACATACTGCTGGCTGATCGACAGCAGGTTGTTCCACGCCCAGTAAATGACAAGACCCGCTGGGAACGGCGCCAAGATGAATGTGAAAATTAACGGCATGAATAGGAAGATCTTCGCCTGAACTGGATCCGCAGGCGTTGGGTTTAATCGCTGCTGCAGGAACATGGTCAGACCCATGATGATCGGCCACAGCCCGATATTAACGATTGAGAGTGAATCCGGGACATCCCAAGCGATTAGGCCAAACCCGTTTAGAATAGTTAGCGGGTCCGGTGCGGAAAGATCGTGAACCCATCCATAGAATGGCGCTTGGCGCATTTCGATGGTCACGAACAACACCTTGTACAGCGCAAAGAAGACGGGAATTTGCACCAACATCGGCAAACAGCCCGACGCCGGATTGACCTTCTCTTTCTTGTAAAGGTCCATCATCGCCTGATTGAGGCGCTGCTTATCGTCGCCAAAGCGTTCCTTCAGCTCCAACATTTTGGGCTGTAGCACCTTCATCCGGCTCATCGATTTGTAGGACTTATTGGCGAGCGGGAAAAAGGCCAGCTTGAAGATGACCGTGAGAGCCAGGATCGCGAGGCCGAAATTGCCGAATTGCAGGAAGAACCAATGCAACATATAGAAAATCGGCTTGGTCAGGAAATAGAACCAACCCCAATCGACCGCCTTGTCAAAGCCCTCGATCCCTTGTTCCTCAGCATATTTATCGAGGAGCTCAACTTGCTTGGCGCCGGCAAACAAGCGGTCTGTCCGCTCAATACTACCGCCGGCCGGAACCCCGATGACATCGCCCAGATAGTCAGTCTGGAACACCGGCTCGACCCCGCGCCGCCCGGCATTGAAACTTGTCCGCAAGGGTTTGTCTGCATCCGGAATTAGCGCTACGAGCCAATATTTATCGGTGAAGC
>CAXAGK010000392.1:0-4145 GCA_963968305.1 uncultured Rickettsiales bacterium
GCTTGAATGAGAGCGTCCGAATAAGACTTTCCGGCGAGCGGTCCGGAGAGGCCGAATGCGGTGAGGTCGATATGGATGGTGTTCTCGTATGCCGCCTTGTCGCCATCGATGTCGCTGGACGTCAGCACAACGTCCGCCGCGTCTATTGCGGCTTGGCGCTTTTCGTTTGAAATAGGCTCCTTGCCGAGGACGTAAGTCGCCCGGTGTGCCCATTTGTCACCAGGCAGGTCATCTCCCTCGACGTAGAGGACCGTGGCCCCCAATTGAGACAACAGCGTACCGCATGCGCCGACTGCATATCGCCCGCCTAGTTCAGCCACAATAACTTCGTCCAAGGGACGCATCGTGCTCTCCATTTAGTATTGGTCGAAAATGCGCTGCAGTTCGACCGGGTCATCCGTCTTGGTCAAGGCGACGGTCAAGAGGACTCGGGCTTTCTGCGGCGGTAGATTGTCGGCCAGCACGGTCCCCGGTACCCGGCGTGAGGCAACGTCCGCGACGCGGCCACTCCCGGCGCGGGTACTGTGGACGATGATGACGCCTTTCTCGGAGGCGGCTTTCAATCGCTCAAATTCCTTTGGCGTCACATAGCCCGGCGCCATGGCGCCGACGACAATGCCTTTTGCTCCGACGGCGGTGAAGGCGTCGATGGCTGTGCCGTCCGACCCTGCATAGGTCATCGACAATTCAACACGCGGAAGTTCTGTCATCCCGCGTACGTCGAATTCCGTATCCGGTGCGCGGCGGCGCTCGGGCATACGATAATAGGCGATCTTATCCCAATCTGCGTGACCCAAGATACCAAAGTCTGGGCTTTTGAAAGTATGTTGGCGCAGGGTCGAGGTCTTCGTCATATCGCGGGAGAAATGGATCTCGTCGTTGAGGACACCCAGTACGCCGCGCCCGCGTGAATCGGGATGGCCCGCGGTGCGGATCGCGTTCACTATATTGATACCGGAATCCGTGCCCATGCCCGAAGCAGGACGTTGCGCCCCGACCAGGACGACCGGGATGTCCAATTTGACCACCAGGTTCATGAAATAGGCGGTCTCTTCCAGTGTGGCGGTGCCATGGGTGATGACGATGCCTTCGAGCGCCGGGTCGTCGGCCACCAACTGATGTATCTTCTCGTTGATCTCCAGCCATTCGGCGGGGCCGATAGAGGTGCTCGGCATGGCGCGCAGACGCACCGGCACGATATCGCCTTGTTGCAGTGTCTCCGGGAAGGCGTTTAACAGCTCGTCGACCTCGTAGATTTTGTTGTTCTCGAGATAAGCGACAAGGTCGAGACCATGCCGTCCAACAGACGAGATGGTTCCACCTGTTCCAATAACGGCGACGCGGGGACCGGCCATAGTGAATTCCTCCTGGATGACAAAGCTTCAGGCACTAAACTAGGGCCGAGACCGCAACGGGGAAATGGCGCATATGGAGAACCGCGGACTTTACTGCGAAAAGGTTTATTTGCCGTCCGGATGGGCGGCGAATGTGGTGATCGAATTTGCGTCCGGTGGAGAGATCACGGCTATTCGTCCGGCCTCGCCCGGTGATGATTTCCCCACGGCATCAGGACCGGTGTTGCCCGGACTCCCGAATTTGCACTCACACGCATTTCAGCGCGCGATGGCCGGTCTGACGGAGCGCGCCGGGCCGGACGGCGATGACTTTTGGTCGTGGCGGCAAGCGGTCTATCGGTTTGTCCCGCGACTGACGCCGGATGATGTGGAGGCGATTGCCGCGCAGCTATATGTCGACTTGCTTAAGGGCGGGTATACGGCAGTCGGTGAATTTCATTATTTACACCATGCGTCCAATGGCGCGCCTTATGACGATCCAGCAGAAATGGCGTACCGGATAGCGGCGGCAGGCGAGCGTAGTGGAATTGGTCTGACGCTATTACCAGTATTATATGCGCAAGGCGGCTTCGGTGGTGCCGCATCGGAGGCGGGGCAACGACGCTATGTTTGCGACCCCGAGACCTATCGTCGAATTGTGGAGAATATTGCCGAGGTTTCGAGGGCGGGAAGGCGCTTTCACTTTGGTATCGCACCGCATTCGTTGCGCGCTGTCGGTCCGGAAGCTTTGGCGGGAGCCATCTCTTTGGTCGATGGATTGGATGCGCATGCGCCGATCCATATTCACATCGCGGAGCAAATGCGCGAAATCGAGGAATGCGTTGCCTGGAGCGGCGCTCGGCCGGTCGAATGGTTGTTGGAAAATGCGGATGTAGGGGGGCGGTGGTGCCTCGTTCATGCCACCCATATGACGGAGAAAGAGACATCGGCCTTGGCCACGTCCGGCGCCGTTGCAGGGTTGTGTCCGACGACGGAGGCCGACCTTGGCGACGGTATTTTCCCCGCGGTCGAGTATCTAGCGGCTGGTGGGCGTTTTGGTGTGGGGACCGACAGTCATGTGGCGGTGGAAGCGGCGGAAGAATTGCGCCTGTTGGAGTACGGGCAGAGATTGCTGCACCGCCGACGTAATTTATTGCTTCCGGCCGGATCGCAATCCACGGGTGCCGCATTGTACGATTTGGCGAGTGTGGGCGGCGCACAGGCATTGTGTCGCAGTATCGGGCGAATCGAGTTGGGCGCTCGGGCGGACCTCGTCGTGCTCGACGGTGTTGCACCGCTGTTAGCTGGGAAAACAGGCGACGCGATCCTCGACAGTTATGTGTTTTCAGGTGGAAGTGAATTGGTAAAGGACGTCTACGTTGGTGGCAAACAGTTGATTGCTGACGGCCATCATCGCGACGAAAAAGATATAGCATCGGATTTCGCCGCTGTTATGGAACGATTATTAGCGGACGAGAGTTAGGGAAGGGAACATCTTATCGATTAATCCTTTTGCCTTGGCAGAATAAAGGAGTGAACAGGTGCCAACGTTGGTGATCGCCGTTGAACAAGTTTAGTTTATTATGAATGTGTGTGGAGTCTGCGGAACGCGTCGGCTCTGTTGGTCTGATCCACCAAACGGATCGGGGATTTGAACTTCAGCTTGTGCCCCCGGCATCACGCCAAAGCACTAAAGAGAGGAGCTCTATCAATGAGCAATGTTGTAAAGTTTCGGTTCAGCAGGCGAATACCCCTTCATCGTCAAAAGCCACGCCAACGGGTGTATTATCTTTGGCATCGCTACATCGGCGGCGCATGCTGCGAGAGCATCCAGCACGTCAATTTAAAGCGACATAAGCACGATCAATGGGGCCTCATAGACTATTCGGAGGGGTACGCATGTGAATTTGATTGTTGCGGGGGTTCGGAGTTAATGGACCTCCTAACCGAATTGAATTTGGAAGATCCGCCATCAGAACACGACCTATACAATATGGGATGGCGTGGACCGATGGAGGCGGAGGTTTTCGAGTTTGATGATTATTACGTTGGCTGTTAGTGGGCCGCGTAATTGCCGGACGTGATCCATCCACTGAGCATTGCGAGTTGCTTTCAATGCCTCGTATTAAACAAATTAACTCAAGGGCTGGCAAAGGATGCAGAGGTAAATGGGCGAACAAGCGGTAAGGAACACTATAGATCATTATTTTTCTTCACTGAACGCGAAAGACCTGCAAGGTGTGTCCGTGGCGTGCCATTTCCCACATTTCAGGGTGATGGGAAATAATACCGTTTATGAATGGAAATCAGCGGATGACCTTTTTACGTGGTTTCAAAACCATGTCTCCGACGACAGATGGGGCTATTCGGAATTGGACGAAATGAGCTTGGAAAAATTTAGCGATCAGAAATACCACGCATCGCTCAAATTTGGGCGTTATCAGGCAGACGGCACGCTTATTAGTTATTATAAATCACTTTACATTGTAATTTTTAAAGATGGTCGGTGGGGGATTACAGGCGGTTCAGGGAGCGGTTAGAAATAATCGAGCCACTTTTAAATGCCAGACTTGATCTTCTTGCGCGGCATTGGAGGTTAATTTGAGTGGTGGGGCTATCGTGAATATTTCTATAAAGAAGCATTGAAAATAAGGACTTAACCTTGTGTCCCAAAGTTAGTTATGTCGTTGTTCCCGGTACCAACGAGATCGGTAACCGCGAACATATTGCGCTGGATAGGCCACGTCGGCATCTAAGGCTGCGGCTGCTCGCCAGGGCCAGTGGGGGTCGTGCAGCATGCCCCGTGCCAAT
>CAXAGK010000393.1:0-4144 GCA_963968305.1 uncultured Rickettsiales bacterium
GCCGAACTCGTTGGACTACGGCGTCGCACAGGGTGGGCAAGGGCTCACAGGTTACCTTGAAGAGGCCCTTCGCTCGTTCCGGGACATGTGTCGCCGGATCGACAAATTGATTGGCGACGTTCGCTAACGAGTGCAAGCAATCGGCCTGAATCATGATCGGAAGATTACCTCGCTCGGCGCTCCGGTGACGTTTATCGCGGTGACACAATTGCGGGAGACGCGCGTCGCCGTGACAAAGAGCAATATCTGACACGAACCGAGCCCTCGCACTGAATCGTTGAGACAATTGAAGGAGATTGCCTCACCAAGAGTGGTTAAGCCGTCCATTAGCAACACGGTGGTGACTGTGGCGGCCTCATCGAAAATCAGCGTCTCAACTAAAGCGATTCCGGTGTTGGGTGCGTATCCGTCCTTAGCACCGGGCATGACGTTCCTCGACTGTCCGGACTGTTGTGATCCCATCGGGCAGCTTCCAGATGGGCGATCCGAGCGGTGATGGATCTAGTAAGGAGAAGCCGGTTCACAAGGTTCGGATCGGATATAGCTTTGCCGTCGGCAAATACGAAGTTACACAGGACGAGTGAGTGGCGGTGATAGGCGCGAAACCGAGCCATTTCAAAGGCGGCCGAAATCCAGTTAAAAAAGTGTCCTAGAAAGATGCGAAGGCGTTTGTAGGTGAATTAAGCGCGAAGACGGGGGCCGAATACCGTCTTCTTTCGGAAGCGGAATGGGAATAAATGGCCCGCGCTGGACTTATGTCCAAATATCCGTGGGGCAATGAGATCGACATCTCGAAAGCGAAATATAAAAGCCGCGGCACGGCGGCGGTTGGCTCGTACGAAGCCAACCGATTTGGTGTGCATGACACAGTCGGTAATGTATCGGAGTGAGTGGGGGATTGTTGGCATTGCAGCTAAAGCCGCGCACCGAGTGACGGGAGTGTCTAGGCAAGTGGAAGTTACTCCGGGCGCGTATTGCGCGGCGGGTCGTGGCACAACGAACCGAATAGTGTACACTCTGCGGGCCGCCGCAGGGGCGGTGCCGCGTATCGGCTCAACAGCAACGGTTTCCGAGTTGCGAAGACGCTTTGGCGTTAACGAAAGTTTACTCTCGCGAGAGCGGTAGCTACCCCTCATCTCTTTGAGGCTTAAATGCGTCTCATGAAGCAGTCACGCCGCAGCGTCTGGGCGGATTTCTGCAAATTTATCATAAGTTAGGAAAACAATCGTGGCAGATAAAATTAGAGTCGGAATTGTTGGCGCAACCGTGACACCGGGCGGCAGTGGCTGGGGCGCAAACGCCCATGTGCCGGCGTTACAAGCATTGCCGAATTACGAACTCAAGGCCGTTTGTACCGCGCATGAGGAGACTGCGCGCGCTTCGGCGGAGAAGTTCGGCGCGAAACTGGCTTTTCACGACATGGGCGAGATGGTGGCGCATCCCGATGTCGACTTGATCGCCGTTGTCGTGCGCGTGCCCTTGCACAAACAGCTGGTCACGGCTGCCATCGACGCCAAAAAGCACGTGTGCTGCGAATGGCCACTCGGCGCCCATCTGGCGGACGCGACGGAAATGGCCAATAGCGCCAAGGCGGCCGGGATATCGAGTTTGGTCGGCCTTCAGGCGCAGAGCGACCCGGCCGTGATGTATGCCCGCGATCTGGTCGCCAATGGCGAGATCGGTGACATTGTCACAGTGAACCTGAGCGTGATGGTCAACGCGATCACCGAGCGGGGCGACGGTCGTATCTGGCAGGGGATTCGTGCCAATGGTGCCAACCCGATGACCATACCAGGCGGACACTCGATCGATGCTCTCTGTTACATCGTCGGCGAGTTCGCCGAAGTCAGTGCACGGGTGACGACGCGCATCGATATGTGGAAGCATGCGGTCACAGGGGATGATTTTCCCGTGGATGCGCCGGATACTGTTACCGCCACAGGGTTGCTGAAAAATGGTGCCGACGTCTCCTACCAAGTGGCCAGCGTACCCCACAACGCCAGCGGCACGCGCATGGAGATATACGGTCGCAAGGGAACCATCGTGCTGACATCCAAGTCCGTCAATATCGGGCCGAGCCAGCTCCACATGGCCATCGGGAATGATGCCATGGCGGAGATCGCCCCACCGGACAGCTACCGCCTCATTCCGGCAGATATGGCCGCCGGTCCTGGACGGAATGTCGGGCAGGCCTACGCCCGCTTTGCCAAAGCGCTCGAAGCGGGAACGGCAGGCTCGCCCGATTTCAACGACGCGATCGTGCGCCATTCGCTGATCGATGCCATGGAACGCTCTCACGTAGAGGGTAAAGTGATTAAGCTGACCTAAATCAAGACAGCGACGAGGTAGAGATCAGGCGACGGTCATCAGGCCGCCGCCTGTTGCTCCGCCGTCGGACCTTCGCCGCGCAAGGTGGTGCGGCGCATGTCGCGACGTTCTTGTGAGGGGAACGGACGGGCGCGGTGCATGGTGCGGCGATTATCCCAGATGACGAGGTCGTGCTGGCGCCATTCGTGGCTGTGAACGAACTCACGCTGGGTCGCCAATTCCGTCAGGTCGCGCAACAAGGAAAGTGCCTCCGGGCGCGGCCAGCCGAGGATATCGCCCGCGTGCGACGATAGATAGACCGACTTCCGGCCCGTCGAGGGGTGGGTGCGCACGAGGCTTTGGCGCACTGGCCGGAAGCGATCCTGCTCCTCCTCGCTAAAATCGGTAAACCCGAGGAGACGGCGCGAGTACATCTGCGAATGCTCGCACACCAGATCCTCGATCTGCTCTTTGGTCTCTTCGTCGAACGCCTCATATGCCGTCCGCATGTCGGCGAACTCCGTGTTCCCGCCTTTGGACGGGATGCTGCGCGCATGCAGGATCGAGTATTTCGCCGGCACGACTTTGAATGAGCTGTCGGAATGCCATAGGCGATTACCGATGGCGAACAAGCGTCGCCGGTCGTCATAGGCGAAGGGCTTGTCGTCCTTATCCAGGTTCGAGACATCGGCGAATGTCGTCGGCAGGCGGTATTCGTCCTTGCCCCGCAGACTGGTCCCGACGGCCTCTTCCAGATCGCCGAGGCTGCGGCTGAACGTGAGCTGCTGGTCGTCGCTCAAATTTTGATCGTGGAAGACAAGTACAGCGTACGCGTCCATCCCGTCGTGGATGGCAGAAATTTCCTCTGCACCGAGGGGTTGAGTGAGATCAATGCCCGAAACTTCGCCAGCAAAACAAGGACTGAGCTGTCGAATACTCAGTGTCATATTACTCTCCTCTCAACGCTAAGCGTATTTTCCGATTAGTTGCGGCGTATGTGCCCCTTCCAACCCTTTTTCCACGTGCTGGAGGCGCGTATCGCGCGCCCATTTACGTTTCAAATCGTCCCGAATGTTAAAACTCAGCCGGCCCAATCCTTCGACTTCCAGCTCGATCTTATCTCCATCCAGGAACGCGTTAAGTCCGCGGTGATTGGTCCCCGTCGCCACCAAGTCGCCCGGCGACAACGTGTGGATCGAACTCAGCCATTCGATACAACGCGGAATTTTGTGTGCCATATCATCGGTGTTAAAATCCTGCATCAAGGTGCCGTTATTCCAAAGCCGCACTTGCAGCGATTGCGGATCGTCGATCTCGTCCGCTGTCACGATGTAAGGACCGATCGGCGCGAACGTGTCGCGAGATTTCACCTGGAAGAACGTGTTGCCGGCCGGCGGCAGATTGCGGGCAGAGCCGTCGATGAAGTTAACATAACCGAAGATATGATCCATGGCGTTCGCTGCCGAGACATTGGTCGCCGTCTTGCCAATAACCACACCAAGTTCCGCCTCGCCTTCGAAAACGGTCGCAGGGACATCGGGCAACACCATCGTATCGCCGCAGCCGATGACGGCCTCGGGTGCTTTGTGAAACGCGTTGATCGGTGCCGGTGTGTCGCGCGTGCCATCCTCCATATAATTGACCGCCATGCAGTCGATCTTGCCAGGTTTCGGTAAAGGCGGGCGAATTCGGACGCTGTCGACCGCGATTCCGGCGCCATCCGCAGCGGCCACCTCAAGTCGACCCCGATAATTGTCAAAATCGGTAATCAAATTGGTAATCAAATCGTGGGGTCCCGTGTGCGGAACGTCCTGCACGACCGCCGAAACATCAATCA
>CAXAGK010000394.1:0-4128 GCA_963968305.1 uncultured Rickettsiales bacterium
ATTCTCAACCTATGCCACTTGGTGGATCAGGCAGGCCATTACACGGTCCATCGCCGATCAGGCGCGCACGATCCGTATTCCGGTGCATATGATCGAGACGATCAACAAGTTGGTCCGCACCTCCCGCCAGATGCTGCATGAGATCGGCCGCGAGCCGATGCCGGAAGAATTGGCGGAGAAGCTCGCCATGCCGATCGAGAAGGTCCGCAAGGTCCTGAAGATCGCCAAGGAGCCGATCAGCCTCGAGACGCCCATCGGTGACGAGGAAGACAGTCATCTCGGCGATTTCATCGAGGACAAGAATGCTATTCTGCCCTCGGACGCAGCCATGCAGTCGAATCTGCGGGAGACCACGACACGCGTGCTGGCCAGCCTTACGCCGCGCGAGGAACGGGTCCTGCGCATGCGCTTCGGCATCGGCATGAACACTGACCACACGCTGGAAGAAGTCGGCCAGCAATTCTCGGTCACCCGCGAGCGTATCCGGCAGATCGAAGCCAAAGCGCTCCGCAAGCTGAAACACCCGAGCCGGTCCCGGAAACTCCGCAGTTTCCTCGATTACTGAGCGGTTGGACATCGAATACGAAAAGGCCCGCGAAATTTCGCGGGCCTTTTTTTTCGCCGGCACTCGACTGGGGACTGACAGCCGCCCCCAGCGCTGGTATAGAGACTGCGGGCCTGTAGTTCAGTTGGTTAGAACGAGCCGCTCATAACGGCTATGCCGGGGGTTCAAGTCCCTCCAGGCCCACCAATCCTTCACACTCGTAATCACTCAGCTCGCATATCCCAGCGGCGGTGTGAAGGCGTAGCCCTCTGCCTCCAACAGTTTAGCCAAACCGATGGTTTCCAGATCACCGTATTGGCGGCCGATGATCTGAATGCCGATGGGCAATCCGTCCTTGTTTGGCCCAGTGGGAATGATCGTCGACGGTAAGTAACAACACACCGCCAAACCGGCCCAGAACAGCTGCTCGAAATAAGGCCGCTCCGCGCCGTCGATCGTGATCTTGCGTTTGCCCATCGCACTCTGGTCATGCTCGAAGGCGGGCGTCGCCATGATTGGTGCGATGAGGGCATCGTGGTCCCGGAAGAAGGCGTCCCAGGCCCAGCGCAGGCGCATGCGTCTGTTATGCGCAGTGAAATGGTCGTGATGCGAGATGGTCTGTATTCGCAACAATTGCGCCCCACCGCTTTGATCTTTGGGGGAGAGTTCGGATGCGGATTTCACCATCTCGGCAAAATCCGCGTCGGGTATGCGGGCGGCCATTGCCGACCATAGCAGGGTGCGGAAAATATTCTGCGCTTCCGCCGGGTCGAAATCTGGCCGAGCATCGAAATCGACCGTGCCGCCAGCATCTGAAATGGTCTTCGCGACCGCCGTGACACGGTCTTCTACCTCACCGCTCACCGGTGCAAACGCTTCATTGTTCCAAACCGCAACCTTGTAGTCGCCGAGTTTGGTCTGGCGCGGCGATGGGAGGTCAAGCTTTAGGCCAATGCCGTCGAGCTCGTCCGGGCCCGCCATGGCCATGACGCCGACCTCAAGGTCGGCAGCGCTGCGCGCTAAGGGCCCGACCACCGACAGGTCCGGCTGAACCAGCAGGCCCGGCAGAGCATGCCCGCGTGGCGGAATCAGGCCCCAGGTCGGCTTGTGTCCGAAGACGCCGCAGTAATGCGCGGGATTTCGTATTGATCCGCCAATATCAGAGCCGGACTCGAATCCACATAACCCTGCCGCTAGCGCCGCCGCGGAGCCGCCGGAGGAACCGCCGGGCACCCGCTTAAGATCCCACGGGCTGCTCGTGGTCCCGTAGACCTCATTATAGCTCTGAAAGTCCGCCAGATTGAGCGGCACGTTGGTTTTGCCGAATAGTACCACTCCGGCGTCTTTCAGACGCTCGACCGCCAGGGCGTCGGCCTCGGCGATGTTGTCCTTCATCTCCGGGCGCCCGTTCGTGGTCGGCAGCCCGGCGACGTTGTAGGATTCCTTGATGGTCATGGGCACGCCGTGCAACGATCCCCAGACCTCCCCTTTCGCCAACGCCGCGTCGGCTTCACGCGCCCGCACCCTCGCTCGTTCCACGTCAAGGACGATGATCGCGTTTAGGTCTGGGTTGTATCGTTCGACCCGGTCCAGATAATGCTCCAGTAATTCAACCGCGCTGATCTCTTTCGCGCGGATCATAGCCGCGAGTTCGGTCGCGGATTTAAAAGCAAGTTTCGACATATTATTCCCCTTTTGAAACCGCCACGTTTGGCGCTTCCCCGAATTTAGACACCAGGTCGACCTGTTCATTGTAGTTTGCGCGGTAGCGCGCATAGCAGTCGGCATGCGCTTGCCGCGCTTCTTCCTCTCGTCCAGCTTGCGGCACGGGCTCCGGATCGATATGTCCGAATACATCTTCCCCGCGCACCAACATAGCGCGCGCGCGCCGGTCTTGACCAAGATGCCGGCACCGCGCCGGAATATAACTGACCGCGAAGCCGATGCGTCGGTCGTCCGAGTGATTGGCGGGTGAATGATGAACGGTGAGCGTGTGATGCAGCGAGAACTCACCGGGCACCAAGGGCGCCGCCACGGCGGCTTCCGGGTCGAGCGCACCGATCAACTGCTGTCTGCCGGTATTCAGGATTTTCACATCCGCTTGAGCACGACAGTCGAGCTGTCCACCTTGATGGTTCCCCGGCACGAACCGCATGCAGCCGCTCTCCGGCGTCACCGGCGACAGTGCGATCCAAGCCGATACGTGTTCATAGGGCCGCAGGCCGAAATAAGTCGCATCCTGATGCCAACCGGTGATCGCCTCCGTCTGCACCTCCTTAATGAAGAAGGTTGTCATATAGATCAGAATATCGGGCCCAATCAGCGCTTTAATCGCATCCAGGACGACGAGGAGTGTCGCCAATTCATGCGCCCACGGAAGCAGTGTGTGCAGGCGAAAACGATATTTGCCGTCAACCTCGTTCGAAGTGATACATCCACCGATTTCACTTTCAAAGGATTCCAAATTTGCGCGGTAAGACGCTGCTTCGTCGGGACACAGGGCTTGCACCGGGGAGACGAAGCCGTCCCGTGCGTATTGCGCTTTCTGCGTGGAGCCAAAAAGTGTCATTGTTTCAGCTTACGGATATAGAGCTAGTCGATCTATCGGCATCCAGCCTGTGGCGCGAATATTTTTGCCGCAAATTTGGCCATTTGGCGGTGGTCATGTCCGACAGACTTTATCGTTCTTCTCTCCCAACTGTAAGATACTCCTAGGCGCTTGGCGGCCAGCTTTGCCTCGGCGTCGAAATTCTGTCCTCGGGCCAAACGGTGCGGCCCCTGAGCCATCGCTCCTCTGGAGCGGTTAAGATACTTACCATGGGGATCGTTGTCCTTCTCCCCCAACAAAACGACTAATTTACGTGCAAACGGCGTTAAGACCGCATCCTCATTCAAGCTCGTACCGTGCAATCCGTAAGGCCAAGCCTGGTTTAAGTCGGGCAAAGTATACCAACCCGCATTCGCGGCAATGGCCATGTCGAACGGGGATTGTGGAGACAGCAGGATCATTCTGTGCACGAATTGAGCACCCGCCGAATGGCCGAAAATACTGAATCTAGAGCACGCGCTACCGAATAGATCGGCGAATTTCGCAAACAGCTGGTCGATGATCGTGAAGCTCCATTCGCTCGCAGGATTTAACGCACCTCCTCGCGCAAAGACGTTCCCAAGATTATAGCTACGTGAGCCGGGGAATTGTTTTTTTGAAAATTTGGGTACTACGACCAACAAGTTGTGCAGCTGAGCGAGCTCTTTCCACGCATTCAAATAGTCGCCGGCGTTGCGTTTGACCCCGTGCATGACAAACACCACCGGTCTGTCGGCGTGATACCTGTGAGGTTTGAAATAATATATCCGCATGGATTGCCGTTCGCCGGCAATGCGAACTGGAATTTCCACCACTCCCGGACCCGAGGTGACGCTGCCGCCAGCTCCCTTAACTGAGTTCCACGGCCAAACGCAGACATAAACCGCCAACAGCCAGACGAGATAACTTCGAACAGATGGGTTCCGCAAGCGGGCGCATCCTATTCTAGTTTGCGGTGACGGGGGCCATCTGTTTCCCCAGTCATTCGTGCAATTAA
>CAXAGK010000395.1:0-4125 GCA_963968305.1 uncultured Rickettsiales bacterium
CACTCGAGCCTGCGTGAGACTTCGCCGCATAACTCCATACTTGATGCTACATCGCTGGCCGTCCCCGCCTCGAAGTCCGCCTACCCCCCGGCCCCTTTGCATCTAAAACGAGCCCGCTCGTCCATCGGGCCAGCCAACTCTAAAAGAAGGCGACCTAAAGGCCGGCACCCCTGCAGGAAAGAGGGCGATAAGACATCCATACGGCTTGACCTATCCCCCTAAAACCTCCTTTATAATTCCTATACATTTCCATCGCATCAATAATTATTGCTGAATCAGTGGCTGTTTCCCCAATTGCGTATGCGTATTGCAGAATGGGCGTGATTGCATTTTGCAGCAATAAGTTCTTTCATTTTGACAAATGAGGTTTGGTCCAATCTCCATAAATTATTTTGATAGTTGAATTTCCATACTTCGCAGTTTCCTCCATTACCTCCTTTAGATGAGCAGAAGGTATGTTATCACCATCGATAAGAACCGCTGTGCGAAAGTAAATTGATGATTACAGATATAGAGATAACTAAGCCAGAACCGGTTGCTCCCGGGGAAAAAATAGAGACTTTTAAAAGAGGGACCGATGTTTCACTTACGATTGAAGCATTAGAAGCGGGCCATCCGATTTTGGTAACAGAGTTCTATAGTAATGGATTGTCGCTTCTTCGGGAGTTACATCGTCATCTGAGTAGGAAATTACCCAAAAAGTCTTTTCGGGAACAACGCGAGTATCGGTCAGAATATCATAAGCTGTCAAATCTAATATTGATCAAAATTGTTGATCAAAGATTGGCCGTCAAGAAGGCTCCTTCAATCGGATGGCTGGAAAAGTTCTATCCTGAAATCAATGAATTCCTATTGTCTTTTCCTCAGGTTCAAGGGCTAAATAGTTCGTGGCAGTGGTATCAGAATGGGCTTTCCATTCCAGTGTTGCGAAATAAGGTGCACCCTTATTATGGCACTTATTTTCCAACACGTTTCGAACATTTGCAACTTTTTGATGATTGGCTTACAGGTTATGAGGGGCCGAGAAAATCAGCAATAGAGGTCGGGATTGGCTGTGGAGTTCTTTCTTTGCAAATAGTGCAAAATGGTTTTCATAAGGTTTTTGGAACCGATATAAATCCTAATGCAATTGTTGGGTTGGCAGAATCCATGGGAGATACAAAGTTATCTCGCAAAATAGAATTAGACTTTGGGAATCTTTTTGGCAAGTGGGACAAGCCTGCCGAATTAATTGTCTTTAATCCTCCTTGGCTGCCTAAATCTCATGACTTAGATAAGATTGACGAGGCAATATATTATGATGAAAACTTGTTTCCTGATTTTTTTACAGGCGCAAAACAAAGACTCTTGCCCGAAGGAAAGATGCTACTCATATTCTCAAATTTGGCTCAAATCACCAATGTGACCAAAGAACATCCGATTGAAAAGGAGTTGGAAGATGGTGGAAGGTTTCAATTAGAAAAACATTTGAAAAAATCGATGAAATCTTCTTCCGGTAAAACCAAGCGTGATCAGCCTTGGCGTTCTTCAGAAGAGGTGGAACTTTGGATCCTTGTGCACAAGTAGATTCGAAAAGTCACTTTTGTGCAAGCCTCGTCGGGCGGCGTCCCCCCTCTCGCTCGGTGAATACCCAGAGCGGACGAAGAGAGGCATCCCGATTGCCGGGACCGAGAATTTCGGCGGCGCGGTTGTTACAGCGGGCGGCACGCGGGGCAACATAATTCGAGCCTTTGACAAGGGCGACGGAACAAAACTGTGGAAATACAAGCGTCCTTTCGGAGGCTGCGCACGGCCGGCTACATACACAGTCGGCGGCAAACAATACAGAGTCATTTCTGCCACTGGCGGAGGAAAACTCGGCGGACCACAGAGCGATACCTACATCGCCTTCGCGTTGCCGTAACCGCATTTGTCATCACCTGACGAGAGGATTCATGTCTACAAAACAACCGAACGTGCTGATCGTGATGAGTGACCAGCACCATCACCGATTCATGGGCTGCGCTGGACATGATGTCCAAACGCCAACGATGGACGGCCTCGCCGAACGCGGGCTCCGCTTCTCCAATACCTACTGCCCGTTCCCGCTTTGCGGTCCATCACGAATGGCCTTTATGACCGGACGCTATCCCAGCACGACAGGGTGTCTGACCAATCAATGCCATTTGAACAGCGACGTGCCGACGTATGCGCATGGCTTCGGTTCCGGTGGTTACGAAACGATTCTTTCGGGGCGAATGCACTTCGTCGGTCACGATCAGCGACATGGATTCGATCAGCGCATTATCGCGGATTGCGGCGGCACGGCGTACATCAATCCGGTCACCGGCTGGAAACTTGAGAAAGTTTTGGGGCAACTCATCGATACGCCCGGAATGGGACGAACGCCGTTGCGAAAGAGCGGACCGGGCCACACCGGATATCACGCCTACGACCGGGCAGTCACAGAAACGACCGTCAATTGGTTACACGAGCGAGGACGCCGCATCGCAGAGGACGAGTGTGAAAGCCCTTTCATGATGACGGTTGGGTTCGTCTCGCCCCATTGTCCGTTTGTAGCGCCGCCCGAAGACTACGCTCTCTACGACGATAAAATCTCTGTAGACGATCTACCGGACCCGCAACTCGATGGCATTCATGACGTGCATCGAGCCATACGTGCTCAGTGGAAGCTGGAGGAGCCGATCCCGCTCGAATGGCAACGCCGAACGGCCGTCGCGTACCACGGCCTCTGCACCTTTGTCGATCGGCAACTTGGTCAAATCATCACCGCGCTTGAGGAAAGCGGGCTCGCGGACAACACCATCGTTGTCTACACCTCAGATCACGGCGAACAACTCGGCGAGCATGGTCTCTGGTGGAAGAGCACATTCTACGACGGCTCCCTCGGTGTTCCGCTGCTGATGGCTGGTCCGGGTATTGAGGGGCGCGGCCGAATCGTTAACGAAAACGTGGGGCTGCTCGATCTCGGCCAGACTCTGTTGGACTTCGCCGGTGTGACGCAGTTGCCGAATATCGATGGACGTAGTTTTCGTTCACTCATTGACGGCGACTCAGGTGACTGGCCAGACCAGACCATCTCCGAGGGAACAGGTCGGGCGAAGGATGAAGCGGGTGTCATACAGAGGATGATTCGGCGCGGGCCCTGGAAGCTGTGCTATTACGATCAGATGCGAGTGCAACTTTTCAACATCGAAGAGGATCCGCTCGAAGATAACGACCGGTGGGATGACCCAGCCTGCTCGGACGTAGTCAACGATCTGACGTCGCGCCTTCTCGAGGGCTGGGATCGTGATCGCATGTTGCAAGCCTGCAGAACAAGGCATCTGGAGCAGCGATTCATCGGCGAGTGGGTTAAACGTAACAACCCCGCGGAGCCTGATCCCGTCTGGTACGACGAGCCACCGGAGAATTCGATCCTCGATATGCCGGATCTGAGTTAGGGCAGACCATGAGAGATTGGATTTCCGAGGCGTGTGATTAACGGTTCGACCCGCAAAGTGGTGCAAAGATCATTCAGCTCACCAGCAGCGCGGTTATCAGTATCAACATCTATTGTGAGCAGCCCTAAAAGAGGGCTACCTAAGGGCCAGCACCTCCGCAGGAAAGAGGGCGATAAGAAGCTCATATGGCCTGACCTAAGCCCCTAAAAAGGCCCTTTATAATTCCTATACATGCGGCAGGTGATTTCTCGAATAGTTCATTCAATGATTCGCAAGGAAAAGCTAGTCCAACAAGGTGATTTCCTGGTCGTTTCTGATTAGTTCAGAATTTGTGCTTTTAACGACTTTGTTGCATCAATCGGCCTTAGGGAGTTGAAACGAGACCGGTGTTCGACACCAACCCTTTTATGCAGAGGTGAACTCATCGACCATAGATAAGAGCTCTTTTATGTTGACGGGTTTGGATATATATCCATTCATTCCGGCCTGCAGGCATTTTTCTCGATCTCCATCCATCGCATTAGCCGTTACAGCGATGATCGGTAGGCTCTCGACCCAAGGCGACTGTGCTGTGCGGATCAAGCGGGTAGCTTCAAACTGATACTCCCCCCGAAAAATGGACACGTCTAAGCGGCTATTTTTCGGTCCTGTAGTTCAAAGTCGACGGGAGTCAGATAGCCCA